>JAKBAA010000129.1 GCA_021809425.1 Actinomycetes bacterium
ACGGTCACCGGGGAGGGACGCTGCTCGTGCTCGACGAGCTGGCCAACATCGCCCCGCTCCACGATCTCCCGGCACTTGTCGCCGAAGGGGCGAGCCAGGGGCTGCTCACCCTGGCCTGCCTCCAGGACCTCTCCCAGGCCGAGGCACGCTGGGGCCCGATGGCCGGCGGGTTCCTGTCGCTGTTCGGCAGCAAGCTGGTGCTCGGCGGGATCGGCGACCGCCGCACCCTCGAGGCGGTGTCGCTGCTCGCCGGCCACGTCGACCGGCCGGTCGTCACGCGTCCCGTCGGGCTCGCCGCGCTCTCCGGGCGGGCGGCGCCGACCCGCTCGGTTCGCCGCGAGCCGCGGCTCGCGCCCGACCAGATCGCCGCCCCGCCGCCAGGCACGGCGACGCTCGTCGACGGTGGTGCCGTGCGCCGGGTGGAGCTCACCCCTTACTATCTGCATGCTCCGTGGCGTGAGCTCGCCGGCGGCATCCCGCCGGCAGGCCGCGACCGCTCGCGGGGGATCTCCGGGAGGGGTCGCGGGTCGTGGCGGGACCTCGGTCGTTGAGCACCCTCACCGCTCGAGCCCGAGCCCGGAACCGAGGCCCATGGGCGGACCGTCGAGCAGGTTGAGCCGGTCGACGGCCGGGGCGAGGCCGACGACGTCGCGCTTGCGGCCGACGCGCAGGATCCGCTCGCCGGTCGGCCGGGTGAGCGGCCCGACCGGGTCCACCTGCACCCGGACGGTCGGCGGGAGCGCCCGACCGGCAAGGGGCGGGCCGAGCACGACGAGCGTGTCGGCGGTGGCCGTGGCGAGCTGCCCGGCAAGGCCGGCAGCCTCGACGACGACGGGGCGGGCACCCCGGCCGCCGGTCGGCCCGGTCGGGCCGGTCTGGCCGTGGGTCGGCGCAGCGCCCGGCCGCCCGGCGGGGCGCACGACGGCGCCGGCCAGTCGACCGAGCGCGTCCGCCGCGGCCCGGTCGGGGGCGACGAGCACGACGCGCTCCCCCGCCCGCAGCCGGTCGACCAGCGCGGCGAGGACGGCACCGGTGGCCTGCTCGAGGCGGTCGGCCACCACGGGACCGCCGGGCGACCGGGCGTCGGCGCCACGGGCGAGGAGCTCGTCGGGGTGCCACGCCGGAGGCGCCAGCGGGCGGGCCGCCGCCAGGAGCAACGGGCGCGCCGCCGTCGGTCGCCCCGGGCCGGTCGGGCCGACGAGCAGCAGGACCGGGGCGGCGCGCGCCTCGCCGAGGCGGAGCAGCTGGTCGAGCGCGGCCATAGGCTGACGGTCGGCGGCGACGACGAGGACGAGGGCGCCCGGCGACGGCAGTGGCAGCCGGTCGCCGGCCTCGGTCGGGATGCCGGTGAGCGCCGAGAACGCAGCCGCTTCGCGCGGGCTCGGGGCGTGCGCCCGGACGGCCAGCCCGCGACCGGCCGCCGACCGGGCCTGCTCGGCGAGCGCCGCCAGCGCCTCGAGGTGGCGGGAAGGGACCAGCCGGAGCACCTCCGGCCGCCAGGGGGCCGCCGCCGCCGGGGCCGCCGCCGCCGCCGGGGCCGCCGGCATGCGGTCGAGCACGTGTGCGAGCCGGTCCTCCAGGGCTCGCAGCCGCGCGCTCCGGTAGCGGGGCTCGTCCCGCCCGGCCGGGACCGGCGCGGTCGGGCCACCGAGGCGTGCAGGTCGCTCGCCCAGGTGGTCCTGTGGTGCCACCGACGCCACGAGCGCGTCGGCAGCACTCGACAGCTCCGCCGCCGACGCGCCCCTGCCGAGCTGCCGGGCGGCGGCGCCGAGCAGCTCCCGCCGGCTGAAGGGGGCCTCGAGCGCCTCGCTGGCGGCGACGAGCGCCCCGGCGAGCAGATCGCCGCCCGCCCCGGCCGGCCGGCCGAGGCGCCGGCTCTCGCCGGCCGGGCCCGGGCCGAGGACGGCGGTGAAGCGACCATCGGAGACCCCGAGGCGGTGCGCCTGCGCCCGCCAGGCATCGACCAGCTCGGGATAGGACCGGGTGCGGTCCTTCGGTGGTCGGGTCCGTGCCGCGGCGATGGCCGCGGCACGACGGCCGCTGTGGCCGGAGGCGGCAAGGGCCGCCTCGATCTCGTCCCGGCGGCTCGAGAAGCCGTCGAGGAGCCGGTCGGGAAGGCCGGCGATCTCGAACGAGCCGCCGCGGGGGCGGAAGGCGACGCCGAGCGACCGGCGCAGGCCGGCCCGAAGCCCGGCGTCGTACAGGGCGCTCGCCGTGCGCAGGTGGAGGTAGAGCGGCCGGGCGTCGAGGGCGTGCAGCTCGCCGCCGGCGCCGGCCAGGTTGGCGACGACGGCGTGGGTGTGCAGGTGGGGTTCGCTCGCCCGGCTGGTCCGGTGGACGAAGGCCGCCACGAGCAGGCCGTCCGAGGCCAGCTGGCGATCCGCGCCACCCCGGCGCTGGCGGAGCGCGGCGGCATGGGTCTCGAGGTAGGCGAGCGTGTCGGCCACCGCCTCCTCGTGGGCGGCCGTGACCGCCGACGACACCTCGGGCGTGCCGAGGGCCTGCAGGACGCTGATCGACTTCGGCGCGGCGAAGGTCAGGTCGAAGGCGGCGACCCGGACCCTGGTGGCAGCGGCGTGCAGGGTGGCACCGGTGGCCGGATGGTGTCCGGCGAGGAGGTGCTCGAGGTGCTGGTGCTCGACGGCAGCGTCGGCAAGACCGAGCGCGGCGGCGAGCTCACCGGCGAAGCGTCCCGGTCGCTCCGACAGGCCGCTGCCGGGGAGGTCGACGTCGGCGAGGTGGGCCACGTAGTAGCCGGCGCGCCCCTGGTCGAGCTTGGCGAGGACCAGCACGGTCGGCACGCTACGGGGGCTACCTCCCCCCATCCCTACCGCCGGGCGCCGTCCCCGTAGCGGGCGAGGGCGGCGGCCGCCACCTCACAGCGGGTCTCGTCGAGGTCGGGCGGATCGACCACCCGGGCGCCCGGGCCGAGCCGCAGGAGGAGCCGGCCGAGGAACCGCCGGCTGGCGACGGCCACGGGGACGACCGCCCGGCCCTCGCCGTCACGCTCGACCGGCCCGACGGCGAGCGGCTCGAGCAGCGCGCCGGCGGCGTCGGGGACGGCGATCCGGGCGACGACGGCGCGGCCGCCGCCGACGAAGGCGCTGCCCGCCGACCCCCAGTCGGCGGGAACCGGGCGCGGCACGAACGGCTCGTGCAGTGGCCGGACGTCACGGACCCGCTCGACCAGGAACCGCCGGAGGTCGCCGGCGAGCCGGCAGTAGGCATCGAGGTACAGCCTTCCCTCGCGCGCCACCACCTCGAGCGGCTCGACGACGCGGGTCGTCTCGGCGCCGCGGAACGCCCCGAGGTAGTCGAGCTCGACCGCCTCGTGGTCGGCGGCCGCCCGCTGCAGGGTGAGGGCGTGGCCGGACACGGCCAGCTCGACCCGCAGCCGGTCCTCCCCGAGGGCGGCGTCGAGCTTGGCGAGGGCCGTGGCGAGCGGGCCGTCGGGGGCCGAGCCGGGCACGGCGAGGAGGGCGCGGGCGGCGGCCGCCACGGCGACCCCCTCCTCGGGGGTCAGCCGCTGGGGCCGGCCGAGCGCCTCGAGCCCGTAGGCGCGCACGGTGTCGCCGTCGACCACCAGCTCGAGCAGCTGGTCGGGCGTGTATGGCGGCAGCCCGCAGCACGCCGCCAGCTCGAGCTCGGCGATGAGCACCTCCTCGCGCACCTCGAAGCGCCGGGCGAGCTCGGCGATCGGGGCCTCGCCGACTCGGGCGAGGTAGGCGAGCACGGCAAGCAGGCGGCGGAGCCGCTCGCCCGCCGGGCGAACGTCGCTCACCGGTCGCCTTCCGGCACGACCGTCTCGCCGGCGGCGCCGCCGGCGAGGCTGCCCAGGACGGGGCGGGCCGCCAGGCGGAGCGCCTCGACGACCCGCCGGCGCAGCCCGGCCGGCTCGACCACCTCGACGGCGTCGCCCAGCCCGAGCACGAAGGCGACGAAGCCGTCCTCGTCGCCGACGGCGAAGCGCAGGCGGGCCGATCCGTCGTCGTGGCGGCGGGTCACGGCGTCGTCGCCGACGACGGCGAGGACGGCGCGCAGCTCGCGCACGTCGACGTCGAGGACGACCTCGCCCGCCGGGCCGCCGTCCTCCGGGCGGCTCCACGGGGCGACACGCAGCGACCGGGCGGCGGCGTCCCGCTCGGGCAGCGCGTAGTCGCCCGGCCGGCCGAGCTGCGGCTCGCCCTCCAGGCGGTCCACCCGGAAGCTGCGCACGGCCGGCCCGCCGTCGGCAAGCCGGTCGAGGCCGACGAGGTACCAGGCGCCGCGGCGGAAGACGAGCCCGTGCGCCTCCACCTCGCGCCGGCGGCCGTGGTAGGCGAAGCGGACCGCCGCCCGGCGGCGGATGGCCTCCTGAAGCGGCCCGAGGGCCGGGAGGGAGGGCAGCACGGCCACCGGGGGCAGGTCCGGGACCGGCTCGCCCGTCAGCTTGGCGAGCGCGCCGGCCGGCGCGGCGCCCTCGAGACGGACGGCCGCCATGGCGAAGGCCAGCGCCTCGCGCTCGTCCGGGTCGAGCCCCAGCTCGGGAAGGGCGTACTCGTCTGGTAGGATCCGGTACCCGACCTGCTCGTCGCCGTCGATCCGCTCGACGGTGACCGGTACCCCCTCGTCTCGCAACGTGCGCTTGTCGCGCTCGAACGCTTGGCGGAGGGCGCCCGGCTCGGCCGGGTAGCCGGCGACGGCGACGCCGATCTCGCGCAGCGAGAGCGGTCGCTCGGTCTCGAGCAGGGCGAGGAACAGGTTGGTGATCCGCTCGAGCCGAGCGGGCCGGGACGCCATCGGCAGCAATCTAGGCGGGCCCGATCCGGTCCACCTACCGGGCAGGGACGCGACGCGAGAGGAGCGGCGAGGCGAGTGGCACGGCGCGAGGAGCTGAGGAACGTGGCCATCATCGCCCACGTCGACCACGGCAAGACGACGCTCGTCGACGCCATGCTGCGCCAGGCGGGGACCTTCCACGCCCGGGAGGAGATGCCCGAGCGGGTCCTCGACTCGATGGACCTCGAGCGGGAGAAGGGGATCACGATCCTCGCCAAGCAGGCCAGCTTCCGCTTCGGCGAGCGGCGCCTCAACGTGGTGGACACCCCCGGCCACGCCGACTTCGGCGGCGAGGTCGAGCGGGCGCTCGCCATGGTGGACGGGGCGATGCTGCTCGTGGATGCCGCCGAGGGTCCGCGGCCGCAGACCCGCTTCGTGCTGCGCAAGGCGTTCGAGGCCGGCCTGCCGGTGATCCCGATCGTCAACAAGGTGGACCGGCCAGACGCCCGGATCGCCGAGGTGATCGACGAGACCCTCGAGCTGTTCCTCGACCTCGACGCCCCCGAGTCCCAGCTCGACATCCCGTTCCTGTTCGGCAGCGCCCGTGACGGCTGGCTGCAGGCCGAGCAGCCGGAGGGGACGGTCGCCGAGCGACCCGCCGGAGGCAGCCTGGCGCCGCTCGTCGATGCGCTGTTCGCCGAGCTGCCGGCGCCGTCGTACACCGACGGCGCCCCGCTGCAGGCGCTCGTCACGAACCTCGACGCCTCCCCCTACCTCGGCCGGCTGGCGCTGTGCCGGGTGGTCGAGGGCACGATGCGCAAGGGCCAGCAGCTGGCATGGTGCCGCCGCGACGGGACGGTCCAGCGGGCCAAGTGCGTCGAGCTGCTCACCGCCGAGGGGCTCGACCGGGTGGCCGTCGACACGGCCGGGCCGGGCGAGCTCGTGGCGGTCGCCGGCATCGACGAGGTGACCGTCGGCGAGACCCTCGCCGACCCGGCCGATCCGCGCCCGCTGCCGCTGCTGCACGTCGACGAGCCGAGCCTGTCGGTGACGATCGGGGTCAACACGTCCCCGCTGGCGGGGAGGGAGGGCTCGAAGCTCACCGCCCGCCTGGTGAAGGCCCGCCTCGACACCGAGGTGCTCGGCAACGTTGCCATCCGGGTGCTCCCGACCGAGCGGGCCGATGCCTGGGAGGTGCAGGGCCGCGGCGAGCTCGCCCTGGCGGTGCTGGTCGAGCTGATGCGGCGCGAGGGCTTCGAGCTCACCGTGGGCAAGCCGGAGGTGCTCACCCGGATGGTCGACGGTCACCTCCACGAGCCGATGGAGCGGCTCTCGGTCGAGGTGCCCGAGGAGCACCTCGGCGCCATCACCCAGCTCCTCGCCAAGCGCAAGGCGCGGGTCGAGCGGATCGTCCACCACGGCACCGGCTGGGTGCGCCTCGAGCACGTGGTCCCAGCCCGCGGCCTGATCGGGATCCGCAGCGAGGTGCTCACCCAGACCCGCGGCACGGCGCAGCTCCACCACGCCTTCGACGGCTACGAGCCGTGGCAGGGCGAGATCCGCACCCGGCTCAGCGGCTCGATGGTGGCCGACCGCAAGGGCCCGACGACCGGCTACGCCCTCGCCAACCTGGCCGAGCGCGGCACCCTGTTCCTCGGCCCCGGGGAAGAGGTCTACGAGGGGATGATCGTCGGCGAGAGCGCCCGGTCGGACGACATGGACGTCAACCCGACCAAGGAGAAGAAGCTGACCAACATGCGCTCATCGACGGCCGACGAGCTCGTCCGCCTCCCCGCGTGGCGAAAGCTCACCCTGGAGCAGGCGCTCGAGCACGCCGACGAGACCGAGTGCGTCGAGGTCACCCCGACATCGATCCGGCTGCGCAAGGTCGCCCTCTCCCAGGCCGACCGCTCGCGCGACCGCCAGCGCACCCGGCGGGCGGCGGCCGGCGACTGAGCCCCCGGGCGACGCCGTGCGGGGGCCCGATCGGCGTTCAGTGGACGGGGAAGACCCGCTGCAGCTGCCGGGACGCCCGGTCCATCACGAGGGTGCCGATCACCCGCTCGTCCCGCTGGCGGACGACCACGACGGCGAGGTGACCGAAGGCGACGCTCGGCTCGAGGACCGAGCCGAGCGTGCTCGCCTCGTAGCTGCCCCGGTAGGCGACGACGCACAGGCCGGTCGACGACCGCAGCACGAGGCGAGCGTCCCTCGCCGGGTGGTACCCGGCGAGCACCGGTCGCAGCGCCGTGCCCGACAACGCCCGGACGCCGGCGAATCGTCCGTGGCCGTGCAGTGCGAGACGTGCCACGGCGACGGCGCGGTAGCAGCGGCTGACGGTCGGGCCGAGGACGTTGCGGGGCGTCGTGCACCCGGCGAGCACCGCCGAGAGGGCGAGGACGCCGAGCCCGGCCCGCAGGCGACCGGCCCGCCGGCGACCGCCACTCCGGCTGGCTGCCCCGGCCCCCCGTCCCGGTCGGGCGAGGCGGGTCACGGCCGGACCGCCCCGGTGCCGTCCAGGGGCGTGGCGACCTCGCCCGCCGGGCAGCCCGGCGGGGCG
>JAKBAA010000130.1 GCA_021809425.1 Actinomycetes bacterium
GCCGGCGCCGGCGGGGGCGGGGGCGACGGACCGGCTGGCGGCATTCCTCGGGCGGATCGTCCCGCCGGGCTGACGGCCCGCCCCACACCCCCGCACCCCCGCACCCGGCTCGTCCCTTGGCTCGGCTGGGCGCGGGGATGCTGCGCGGGCGTTCGGCATGTTGACGCTCGAGAGGGCCATGGGGCGCGGCGCCGGTCACGGGCCGAGCAGCCCAACAGGGATGACGGCGATGCCGTCGGGACGGCAGTAGGCGTGGGTGCCGGGGGTGAGCACGGCGCCGCCGAGGAAGTTGTCACCGAGCTGGTCGCGCAACCAGACCAGATGTCGGACGTCGCGGTCGTCGACGTGCCCGCTGAGCTTGACCTCCAGGCCGAGCACACGGTGGTCGCCGCGCTCCACGATGAGGTCGAGCTCGTGCTCGCCCCGCCAGGAGCGAAAGTGCAGCACGCGTGCCTCGGCAGCCTGGGCGCAGACACGCACGACCAGGGTCGTCAGCGACTCGAACAGCGAGCCCAGGAGGGTTCCGTCGCGCGCCACGATCTGGTTGCCCTCGCCGCGCAGCAATGCGCCGGCGTCTACCCCGAGCAGCCGGGCGGCGAGGGCGGGATCGGCCAGGTGGTGCTTGGGCGCCGAGGAGAGCCGGCTCAGGTGGTTGAAGGTCGGAGCCCAGGCGCCGAGCGGCTCCAGCACGAACAGCCGTTCCAGGGCGTCACGGTACGGGCCGGTCGTCGTCTTGGCCGGCTTGTCGCCTTCGCCGGCGGTCGCAGCGCCGCGGATCGCCTCGTAGGAGGCGGTCGTCGAGGTTGCGGCGGCGTAGGCACGCAACCAGCGGCGCAGCGTCTCAGGACGGCGTAGCGCCGTTCCGGCCTCGGGCAGGTCCACCTCGACGATGCGCTGCAGGTAGCCGTCGAGCGCCGCCCGGACGGCGCGGTCGGAGCCGCCGCGCAGGCCGGGGAAGCCGCCGCTGACGATCTCGGCCGTGTAGTCCCGCAGCTCCAGCCCGCAGTGGCCGGCCACCAGGTCGGGGACGACGCCGTGGTCGAGGAGCCCGGCCAGTGACACCGTGGGCGTGCACACGCCGCGCTCGGCCAGCGTCAATGGGCGCATCCGCAACGTGACGATCCGCCCGGCCCCCGAGTGTGTCGGAGCCGTCCTCGGTGCGGCCGACCCGGTGAGCAGGAACCGGCCACCGCTCGGGTCGTCATCGACGGCCCGCCGGACCAGGTCCCACGCGACCGGCAGCCGCTGCCACTCGTCGATCAGGATGGGATACGGACCTCCCCCGAGCCGACGCGGGTCGGCGTCGAGCAGCTGCGCCTGCGCTGGGTCATCCAACCGCAACGCCTGCAAGGCCCGCTGAAGCGCCGTTGCCGTCTTACCGACACCTCTCGGCCCCTCGATCGAGATGGCAGGCAGCTCCGGCAGCAGAGCGTCCAGCTCGGCGTCGAGCACCCGCGTCCGGTACGAGGTCACCACGTCACGCTACCAATCCGCATGTCTCTACGCTACGATCTCGCAGTCCGTGACCCTACTATTCCGCAGCCAGCTGCACTACCGTTCCGCAGCCCCTATCGCCTGAGCGTCTCCGGCTGGCGCACCTCGGCACCGAGCTCGGCGAAGTCCTTGTCGACGATCCGGTCGCAGAGCGGCGGGCGGAAGCCGAAGGTGTGCTTGAAGGTGCCAGCGGCGCCCAGCTTGTCGGAGTGGGCGATGACGGTCGTCGCGTCGATATCGAGGAAGGACTCGCCGGACAGGCCCGGCCCCGCCCCTGCCGCCCTGGCGCGCTCGCGCGCTGTCACCCGTCCCTTGCGGACAAGCGACAGCGAAGAGGCGCGCGCGCGATCGAGCACCCGCCAGGCCGTGGGAAGGGACGCCACCGAGCCGAACAGGACGGGCTGGTCCCGAGGCGCACGCACGTCGCTGATCTTCCTTGCGGAACGGGACACCTCGCATCCGCCGGTTGGTCGTTCCCCCCACGACACGCGGCTTCGCACCGGGCAATCGGGATCTCTGGCTCGTGAAGCGGCCGCATCATCGCCCGGCTCCGTCGATACGCACCCTGATCTCCTCGATCCTCTCGAGATCGGGGCTGAGGCCGGACAGGACCATGTCCCCCGACGCATCCTCTTGCCCGCCGAGCACGAAGCGGTCACCGACGCTCGTAAGCCCCCGCCCCCAGATGTCGGCGACCCAGCCGAGGCGAAGGGCGGCGACGAGCTCGTCGCCGTCTCGTCGGAGCGACGGCGGCTCGTCGGGCGCTGCCGTCTCGACGCGCACCGGCAGGGCACCGTCGCTCCAGATCGAGAGCGCCAAGCCGGCTCGGCCGGCAAGCGACGCACGAAGCGCCGGCAGGCTGGCGGCATCGCCGGCCGCCACGCGCTCGAGGCAACGTCGGGTCACGGCGGCGACCAGCCGGGAACCGAGGGCGGGACCGAGCCCGTAGAGGACCTCGAGGTCGTCGGGGGCCTCTGCCCCCAGCGCGGGGCCGCCCCGACCTCGGCCGGCGACGGCCACCATGGTGCTCCGGTAGGGAGGCCGTCGGGCCTGCAGCGGGGCATAGCCCACCCAGCCGGTGCGCGGGCGCCGGGGTCGATCGATCGTCTCCGCCGGCCCGCGTGTGAGCGCGCTGAGCACTGCGAGATCGTCGGCATGGCGGGACCAGGCGTCGAGCGCCTCGACGCACGGGCAGCTCGTCCCGCCGAGGACGGCGAGCGTGCGCTCCCCGTCGACATCGCCATGGTCGGCTGCCTGCAGCTCGCCGTCGCGCCAGACCAGCCGGTGGCGCTCGCCGCCGCAGTCGACGAGGGTGGCGATCGCGCTCATCGGCTGGCCACCAGCTCGTCGAGGGGCACCTCCACGACGCCCCGGCGGTGCTGTCCGGTGGGGAGGAGGCGCAGCAGGCGCGCCGTGGGGTCGAGCGGACCGGTGAACTCGACGTCCCCCTCGGCCTTCTCCCCCCCGCCGCCGTTGTTGCCCGGGCCGCCGAGGTAGGCGTTCCCACGGTCGTCCTCCGCCCAGAAGACGAGCGAGCGGCGCATGCCCGGATGGCCCAGGATCACGGTCCCGGGTGAGGCGGCGAGCCGGAGGGAGAAGCCCTCGGCGTTCGAGCGCAGGGCGTCGAGGCGCAGGTTGCACCCGTCGATGTCCTCGAGGCCCACCGCCAAGGAGAGCTGACCGACCGGCCCGTCCGCGCGGGAGCGCCGGCGCAACCAGGCCGACCACGGCGGCGGAAGCGGTCCCGACCGACCGCCGGTGCCCGAGATCGCCGCCGACACCCGCCCGAGCCCCTCGAGGACCGGGTCGTCGGCCGGCCGTGCGCCGGTGGCGACGAGCGCCTCGACGGCGTCCTCGAGCGCTCCCCGGTCCATCCGGTGCCTCCCGACCACATCGCCCGCCAGGGTGTGCCACAAGGCGCCCTGCACGGCGTCTCCGACGGGGATGTCCTCGACCCAGGCCGCGGCGGTCGTGTGCCGTTCGGGCGGGAGGTCGATGCGCTGGCCGGCGATCTCGATCCAGGGCGTCGCCGGATCGAGCGGGGTCGACGAGGCGAACCGCGACTCCCAGCTGTGGCTGCTCCAACCCCCTCCGGCGTTCGTGGCCGTCGCGGCCGTGCCGGTCGCGTCGGCGACGGTGAACGAGGCCGGCACGGGAGATCCGGGAGCGGCGGCCGGCGCCCGGCCGCTCGGTGCGCCCGGTGCGAGGAAGCCGTGCGCCTCGAAGGAGACGTGGTCCTCGCCGAGCTGGACCCGCTCGACGACGAACGGAGGCGAGGTCGTGGTCACCTCCCAGGGACCGGCGACGACCCGCACGTGGGCCAAGGGGACCGCCACGGCTCCGTTCGCCTGGGCCAGCCCGCGCCACCCGTTGCCGCGCAGGCGGAAGGCGGTGGCGTACTCGGCCACCACCCGGGCGGTCACGCCGGGATCGAGCACCCCCGCCGCCTCGAGGATCTCCGCGACGCGCGGGAGGCGCTCGAAGGTGAAGGGATGGCGCTCGGCGACGAGGAGCTCCTCGCCGAGCTCCCGCAGGTAGGTCTCGGCGTCCCGCGCCGGCGCTGGCACGGCACCGAGCATCCCACAGCATCGTCGTCAGGCAGACTCGGGGGTATGGACGACCAAGGTGCCGTCGTGGAGGCGCTGGCGCTCGCGATCGCTGCACGCCTTCCGGTGCTGCTCTGGGGCGCTCCGGGGACCGGCAAGACCACCGTGGTTCGGGCCATCGCCGAGCGTGCCGGGGTCGCCTGCGAGACGGTGATCGCCTCCATCCGCGAGCCGTCCGACTTCGCCGGCCTGCCCGTCGTGGTGGGCGCGGGCGGGACGGCCGGCGTCGACTTCGCCCCGCCGGCCTGGGCGCGACGGCTGGCGTCGGCCGGCGAGGGGATCCTGTTCCTCGACGAGCTGTCGACGGCGCCGCCCGCGGTCCAGGCGGCGCTCCTGCGGGTCGTCCTCGAGCGGACCGTCGGCGATCTCGAGCTGCCGGCCGGCGTCGCCGTCGTGGCGGCTGCCAACCCGCCCGAGCAGGCGGCGTCGGGATGGGAGCTGTCGGCGCCGCTGGCGAACCGGTTCTGCCACCTCGACTGGCCCGTCGACGGTCACGCCGTGGCCGCCGGCCTGGCGGCGGGGTGGCCGGTGGTGCCGGCACCGGCGCTGCCTGCGGGCTGGGAGCACCGGGTTCCGGTCGCCCGGAGCTGGGTGGGCGGCTTCCTCCGCATCCGACCCATGCTGGCCCTCGCCGTGCCAGAGGATCCTGCCGGGGCCGGGCGGGCCTGGCCGAGCCCACGCAGCTGGGACATGGCGGCGACCCTGCTCGCCGTCGCCGAGGCGGCCGACACGGACCAGCTCGTCACCTCGCTCCTCGTGCGCGGGGCGGTGGGCTCGGGGCCGGGGGTGGAGCTGCTCACCTGGCTGGTCGAGGCCGACCTCCCCGATCCCGAAGAGGTCCTGGCGGACCCGGCGAGCTTCCGGCTCCCCGAGCGAGGGGACCGGGCCTTCGCCGCCCTCTCGGCGGTCGCCGCGGCGGTGGCGGCCGACCCGACGCCGGAGCGCTGGCGAGCCGGCTGGGTGGTGTTCGGCCGGGCCGCCGACGAGGCGATCGACGTCGCCGCCAGCGCCTGTCGCCCGCTCGTCGGCTGCCGCCCGCCGGGCGAGCCCGTCCCGCCCGAGGTGCACCGCTTCGCGCCGATCCTTCGCGATGCCGGCCTTCTCGCCTGACCGCCTCCCCGATCGGCGGGCGATCGATCCCGCACGGCTCGCCGCGGCGCGCCTCTTCGCGGCGTCCCGCCTCCCCTATCTCGCCGCGGCGCTCTTCGCCGCACCGGTCGTCGCCGCACCGGGCATCGGCACCGTGGCGGTGGACGTCAGCTGGACGATCCATGCCGACCCGGAGGTGGCGGCGGCGATGGAGGTGCCCGAGCTCGGCCGCCTCCTGGTGCACCTGCTCACCCACCTGCTGCGCGACCATGCCGGCCGGGCACGGCGCGCCGGCGCCTCGACAGGCGACGACGGCGCGCTCCGCTGGAACCGGGCCGCCGACGCCGAGGTCAACGACGACCTCGTCCACGGCGCCATGGTCCCGGCCGTGGCGTCCGACCAGCCCGGCGACCTCGGCGGGGAGGCCGGCGGCCTCGCCGAGTCGTACTACGGGCTCGTCCCCGACGGCCCTCGACGCTGGGACTGCGGGTCGGGATGTGACGGCCGCCCGCGCCCGTGGGACGGGGGCGAGGGGCCGGTCTCCCCCCGCGACGCCGACTGGCTGCGGCTCTCGGTCGCCGCCGCCGTCCAGCGCTGCCACGGCCTCGAGCCCGGCTCGCTGCCCGCCGGGTGGGTCCGCTGGGCGGAGGCGCTCCTTCCCTCGAAGGTGGACTGGCGCCGCGTCCTCTCCGCCGAGGTGCGGGCCGCGCTGCACGCGGTGAGCGGGATGGTGGACTACACCTACCGTCGCCCCTCCCGGCGCGCCGTGGTCAGCCACCCGGTGCTGCTGCCGGCTCTCCACCGGCCGGTGCCCGAGGTGGCCGTCGTCTGCGACACCTCCGGCTCCATGCACGAGGGGCTGCTCGGGCAGGTGCTCGTCGAGGTGGAGGCCATCCTGGCCCGAGCCGGGCTGGCCGAGCGCACCGTCCCGGTGCTGTCCTGCGACGCGGCCGTGCACGAGGTACGGCGCGTGCACCGGGCCAGCCAGGTCCACCTGCTCGGTGGCGGCGGCACCGACATGGGCGCGGGCATCGCCGCCGCCGCCGCCCTGCGCCCGCGCCCGTCGGTGATCGTCGTGCTGACCGACGGGTACACGCCCTGGCCCGACGCGCCGCCCCCTCGGTCCCGCGTCGTCGTCGGGCTGCTCGGTGACCGACCGGGGCGGGCCCGGCGGGCCCATCCACCACCGGGATGGGCACGGGTCGTCGACATCGAGTCGTGACGAGCCGGTGGGGCACCCACTATCCGGCCCCGGCCCCGGCCCCGGCCCCGGCCCCGGCCCCGGCCCCGGCCCCGGCACAGCTGGCCAGCAGGGCGGCCACGGCGGCCGCAGGGTCGGCGGCGGCCATGACGGCCCCCATCACGGCGATCCCGTGGGCGCCGGCGGCCAGGCAGTCGGCGGCATTTCCGGCCTGGACCCCCCCGAGGGCGAGGACCGGGATGGGGTGGCCGCCAAGGGCGCCGGTGCCCAGGGCCGGCCCGTAGCCCGGCTTGGTGGGGCTCGGGAAGATGGGCGACAGGGTGGCGTACCTGCACCCCTCGGCGGCGGCTGCCGCAAGGTCGCCGGCCGAGTGGCACGACCGCCCCACCATCCCGACCATCCCGACCATCCCGACCGGAAGGCCCGGGGGGGTCGCCCGGCCGGAGGGGGCGGGCGCGACCGGGAACGGGTCGGCGGCGGCCAGGTGGACACCGTCGCCGCCGAGGCCGGCGTCGGAGCTGACCAGCACCAGCCCACCGACCGGGTGGAGCAGGGCGACCGCCCCCTCGACCAGGCGGCGCCGGTGGCGGCGGTCGAGGTGCTTGTCACGGACCAGCACGGCCCGAAGGCCACCGTCGACCGCCGCCGCCACCACCTCGAGCAGGGGCCGCCCCCCGGTGAGCCGTCCGTCGGTCACCACCAGCAGGCGGGGCACCCCGGCCCCGGCTGCGACCCCTGCCCCGGCTCCGGCCCCGGCTCCGGCCCCGGTCACCAGTCGGGCAGGCCGACGCCGGTGGTGGTGGCCTCGGCGTACAGCCGCCGGGGGATCCGCCCGGCACCACGGGCGAGGCGGCCGGCTCGCACGGCGTGGGCC
>JAKBAA010000131.1 GCA_021809425.1 Actinomycetes bacterium
GCCGACCAACGGCGGGCGTGGCGGGCGAGCCAGGTGAGGGTGGCGGCGGGGTCCTGCTCGAGCAGGGCGCGCAGGGTGTAGCGGCGCTCGCCTCGGCGCACGCCGACCCCGATCTGGTCGCCGGCGTGCTGGAGATCGCGGTGGGTGAGGACGAACCCGGTGCGGACGGGAGCGATCAGGGCGTCGAGCAGCTGGCCGAGGTCGCTGGCGGCGGCGATGCCGGGCGGGGCGTCGCGCAGGGCGGCGGCGAGGGGGTGGCGGCGAGCGTGGTCCGTTCCCTGGTCGAGGGCGGCGTGGCAGAGCTGGGCCCAGCCAGCCCCGCCGGGGTAGGTAGCGGCGGCGGCGAGGTAGGCGGCGAGCCAAGAGGTGAGGTGCTCGGCGCGCAGCGTCTGTCGGGCGTGGGCGAGGCGGCGGCGGGCCAGGGTGGTCCGGCAGGTGGTCGCGGCGTGGCCGAGCTCGGCGTCGAGGGCGAGGAGGGAGGCGAGGTGGTCGGGCTCGCTCGGCGGGGTGAGGCCGAGGGCCCGCCACAGGCCGGCGACACGGTCGGCGGCGTCGCCGCCGAGCTGGCCGTCGGCACCGAGGTAGGCGGAGGCGTAGGGAGGCAGGTCGAGGACGAACAGCCGCGTGTGGTCGGCGGCGGGGAGCCGGGCGAGACCGAGGGCGTCGCCGAGGTGGTTGGAGGCGGGCGGGGCGATGACGGTGAACGCGCCGAGCGCGCGGAGCAGCTCGGGGTCCGGGGCGGCAGCGGGGCCGGCTTGCCGGGCGGCCGGCGCGGCGGGGTCCCCGGCAGGGTGGACGGCCGTGTCGGCCGTCATCGAGGGTCGCCCGGAAGGGCGAAGGCGCCGGCGGCCGGTCGGAGCGGGCGCATGAGCCAGGCGGGGCGGCGGGTGCCGTCCGGGGAGTGGCTGCTGGCGGTGCGTGTGGCGGTCATCCACTGGCGGTAGACCTGGCGGGCCCGCTCGGTGTCGACGGCAATGTCGCCGTGGGCGTCGCCGGGTTGCGCGGGGGTGACGCGGACGGCTTGGTGCCAGCAGTGCATCCCGGAGATGGGGTCGGGGTGAACGGCCATGGTGAGGTTCTGGTGGACCCCGGTGTCGGACCACCAGATGCGGCGGGTGTCGGGGTCGGTCGAGTCGTACGGCTTGACGTGGTCGCGTGCCTGCATGGTCCACCCGGCGGGGCTGCGGGTGAGCTGGACCGTGGTCATCATCCCGCCGGGGCTGACCTGGTCGTGGCCGGCGAGCTTCCAGCGGCCCATGTGGTGGCTGCAGGCGACGACGCCGGGGCGGATGCCTTCGGTGATCCAGGCCTTGGCGACGAAGTGGCCGATGTCGGTGGTGACCCGCACCAGGTCGCCGGTGCGGTCGACGCCGAAGCGGGCGGCGTCAGCGGGGTGGATCCATACCGGGTTGGTGTGGGACAGCTCGTCGAGCCACTTGCTGTTGGCCGACCGGGTGTGGATCTGGGTGGGGAGCCGGAAGGTGGAGAGCAGCACCACCTGGTCGGGGGCCAGGTGGTCGGGGTGGACGTGGCTCTTGATGTAGCCGGGCAGGGCGTGCTCGGGCCACCCCCAGCCGGCGAGGGTGGACGAGTAGAGCTCGAGGCGGCCTGACGGGGTGGGGAAGCCGCGCCGGACGGTGCCGTCGACGAGGACCCCGACCGGTCGGCGGCCCTCGTCGTCGGGGGCCGGGGCGCCGACCGGGGCGATGTTGACGGTGTCCGGCCGTTCGGCAGCGGTGTAGACCCTGCCGGTCTCGGTGACGTGCAGGTCGTCGAGCTCGCCGTCGGGCACCGCCTCGGCGTAGAGGGCGCCCTTGCCCTTGGCGATCTCGAAGGCGCCGTAGCGACGCATGTAGCCGAGCGGGGTGAGCCCTTCCGCGGCGGCGGCCTCGGGCAGGCCGGGGACGGAGTGCTCGAACATCCAGCCGTAGTACTCGTCGACCGTGAGCCGCTGGCCGGGGTGCTGGCGCGACTCGTGGTACTGGCGGACGCCGAGGCTGCCGTCCGGATCGATGCGCCACGACAGCTCGATGTAGAGCTCGTTCTCCTCCCACACCTCGCCGGGGTTGACCTGGCGGGTGTCGGTGACCGTCTCGCCCATCCGCTCCCGGGCCGCCCGCAGCACCGGCTGGCGGAACCCGAGCCACTGGCCGTCGTACTGCTCGTAGGAGTGCGTGTCGTGCCGCTCCGAGGCATGCCCCATGGGGAGCACCCAGTCGGCGAGGTAGGCCGACTCGTTCCAGGTGGGCGTGAGCGCCACGTAGCAGCCGACCAGGTCGGGGTCGGTGAGGACCTCCGCCCAGGTGAGCCCGTCGGGGTTGGTCCAGACCGGGTTGTAGACCCGGGTGAAGTAGGTGTCGAGGCGGCCCCGGCCGTCCTTCAAGAGGTGGGGGAGGAGGTACGACAGCTCGTTCTGGGCGAGCGGGAACTCGAGCGGCCAGGAGAGCTCCTGCCAGACCTGGGGGTGCGGGGGGAGGTGGATGGGACGGGGGACGAACTTGTGATAGGCGTTGGGAAAGGTGCCGCCCGGGGTGGCGACGGCACCGAGGAGGGCGGCGAGGAAGAAGACGGTGCGGCTCACCTGCCAGCCGCCCAGGTTGGCCGCCGCCGCCGAGCGCCACGAGTGGCACGAGAACGCCGTGCCGGCGCCGGCCACCACCTCGGCCACCTCGGCGAGGGTGGCGACGTCGATGCCGGACTCTTGGGCGGCGAATTCGAGGGTGTAGCGGTCGTACTCGTCGGCGAGCGCCTGCTGGAACGCCTCGAAGGTCTGCGGCTCGTCGGGCCGGCAGGCGGCAAGGTACTCCGCCCAGTTCCACCAGTCGTGGACGAAGTCCCAGTTGACGCGTCCCGTGGTCAGGAGATGGCGGGCGATGGCCAGGTTGATGGCCGCCTCGGAGCCGGGCTGGGGGGACAGCCAGTAGTCGGCGTGGGTGGCGGTGTTGGACAGGCGGGTGTCGAGCACGATCACCTTGGCCCCGTTGGCCCGTGCCTCGGTGATGCGCTGGGCGTGCGGATTGAAGTAGTGGCCGGTCTCGAGATGGGCGCTGATCAGGTAGATGACCTTGGCGTGGGCGTAATCGGGGCTCGGGCGGTCGATCCCGGTCCAGAGCTGGAACCCGGTCCTGCCGCCCGAGGAGCACACGTTGGTGTGGCTGTTGTGCCCGTCGACCCCCCACGAGGCGAGCACCCGCTCGGTGTAGCCGTCCTCGCCGGGCCGGCCGAGGTGGATCATGATCTCGTTCTGGCGCCCCTCGACGATGGCCGCCCGGAGCCGGGCGGCCAGGGCGTCGAGGGCTTCGTCCCAGCTGACTCGCTCCCACTTCCCCTCGCCGCGCGCCCCGGCCCGGCGCAGCGGGTAGAGGATGCGGTCCGGGTCGGTCACCTGGTTGAGCGTGGAGGGTCCCTTGGCGCAGTTCCGGCCTCTCGACCCGGGGTGGGCCGGGTTGCCCTCGAACTTGCGGACCTGCAGGCTGTCCCGGTCGACGTGGGCCAAGAGGCCGCAGGCCGACTCGCAGTTGAAGCAGGTGGTCGGCACGAGCATGTCGTGGTGCTCGACGCGGCGCGGCCACGCCGTGGCGTCGAGCTCGACCCAGTCGTCCCACCGCTCCGGTGGCGGGAACCCGGCGAGGAACGTGGCCGACGCCCCCGGGTAGAAGGTCTCGCCCCGGGCCTCCACGGCGGCCCGGGCCGCGGACACCCGTTGGCCGAGCAGGCCGAGATCGGGGGTCGGCTCTGGTTGGGCGTGGCGGGCGGGCATCGGCGACGAGGCTCCTTGCTAGGCGAGGGGGACGGACTGGCCGGCCTGGACGTAGGCGTGCTCGTGCGCCAGCAGGCCGACCAGGGCGAAGGGGACGGCAGCCACCCCGATCCACGGGGCGGCGATCGCCACGGCCACGAGGGCGACGCCGGCCCAGAAGTACCGGGCATAGCGGCCTCGGGTCATCTCGGCCACTGCCAGGTGGGCGTGGGCGGTGGGGTGGGTGACGGTGACCTCGCCGGCGACCAGCAGGAGGTGGCCGCCGGCCGCCACCGCCAGGACGGTCTCGAGGGCCGTCTCGCTGGCCGGCGTGCCGACCCCTGCCGCCACGAAGGCGAGCAGGGTGGCGGCGCCGGCGAGCGCCGCCTGGAGCGCCAGGTGGGGTGGCAGCAGCGGGCTCTGCCACAGGTCCCGCGCCTTGGCCTGGGCGAACAGGAAGGCCGTGTAGCAGGCCGTGCCGACCGCCCCGGCCAGCGCCAGCCCGCCGAGGACCTGCTCGGAGGCGTCGGCTGGACCGCTCGGTATGACCGACAGGCCGGCCAGGACCGACACCACGAGGAAGGCGCTCGCCAACACTCCGTAGATCCCGAGCACGAGCGAGCCACGCACCAGCCACGACCGCCACTGGTGGCGAGTGAAGATCAGGTAGAACCGTCTCGGGTGCTTCAGGTCCCAGATGAGCAGCACGCCGGTCACGGCGAGCAGCCCGAGGGCCACCGACGGCGCCACGTAGCGAAGGAGCGGCCCGGCCAAGGAGAGCCGGCCGAGGTAGCCGAGCACCACCGCCACGGCGAGCGCCCCGGCGGCGATGCCCTTGGTCCAGGTGTACAGGCTGACCCGCCATCCCCAGGGCGCACGGTGAGGGACGTCGTAGGAGAGCAGCGCGGCGGCCGAGGAGTTGTGGTGCGAGGGATGGCCGGACCCGACGAGCTGCCGGTCGGACGGGTCGCCCTGGGTGGCCCAGGCGTACAGGCCGCCATCGGGGCGCCGGGCAGCAAGGGGATCCAGGGTGGCCTGATGGGCACCCAGGTAGAACAGGCCCGGCTGTGTCCCCTTCTCCGGCCGACGGACCGCCACCGGCGTACGATGCACGATCTGCGCAACCTTCGAGGCAGGGTCGCGGAGGTCGCCCACCAGGATGGCCTCGGTGGGGCAGACCGAGACGCAGGCCGGCTCCAGGCCGATCTCCAGCCGGTGGGCACAGAGGTTGCACTTCTCGGCCGAGTGGTCGTCGGGGTTGATGAAGATGGCGTCGTACGGGCAGGCCGCCATGCAGGCCTTGCAGCCGATGCAGATGGACTTGTCGAAGTCGACGATCCCGTCGGGCCGCTGGTACATCGCCGCGGTCGGGCAGGCGGCCACGCACGGGGCGTCGGAGCACTGGTTGCAGCGGGTCACCTGGAAGCTCCGGCGAACCTGGGGAAAGGTGCCGACCTCCACCGACTTGACGTAGGTGCGGGTGACGCCGACCGGGACCGAGTTCTCGCTCTTGCAGGCCGTCGTGCAGGCATGGCAGCCGATGCAGCGGGTCTGGTCGAGGACCTTCACCATGCGGGCCGGTCGGGGCTGGGCGGGGCGGTGCTCGACGGCGGCCATCTTGGTCGACCCTACGGGGACGACCGGGTGGCGACTAGCGGGCCGGGAGTTGGCGACCCCAAAGGAGATCTTTGGGGCTGAGGCACGCGGCCAGGGCCGGGGGTCAAGACCCGGGGCGGTCCCTGTGGGCGGCGGTGAGCAGTC
Organism: Actinomycetes bacterium; assembly: GCA_021809425.1. GTDB lineage: Bacteria > Actinomycetota > Acidimicrobiia > Acidimicrobiales > Bog-793 > JAKBAA01. The sequence continues at coordinate 5,501 of JAKBAA010000131.1, forward strand.
GCCGGGCCAGCCGGCTCGGGCGACGACCGGCGGGCCAGACCGCCCGGATGGTCCTCGACAGGTCGAGGCCGGTCACCTCGACGCGGTGCAGGTTGCCCGAGGCCAGGTCGGCGGCGACGGCCAGGGCGCTCAGCACCGCCGGGCCCTCCCCTCGGAGGGCGGCGGCCACGATGGCGGCAGACGAGCCGAGCTCGAGGCGGGAGCGAACCCCGCCGAAGGGAGCCAGCGCCTCGTCGAGGACCTCACGGGTGCCCGAGCCCCGCTCCCGGACGATCAGCTCGGCGCCGGCGAGGTCCGCCCCGGTGACCGGTCGGTGCGCCCAGGGGTGGCCGGCTGCCACCACGACGGCCAAGGTGTCGGTCGTGACCGCCTCGGAGCCCAGCCCGACCATCTCCCGGTCCGGTCCCTCGACGAACCCGAGGTCGACCTGGCCCCGGCCGACAGCGGCAAGGACCAGGGTCGAGTTGGCCACCTCGAGGGTGAGCGAGACGTCGGGCAGGTCGGCTCGCAACGCTTCGATCCACGCGGGCGCCAGGTGCTCGGCGACGGTGAACGACGCCGCCACCCGCAGGCGCGAGCCCGACTCGGCGGCCAGGCTGTCCGCTGCCCCGAGCAGGCGGGCGGTCGCCGCCAGCACGTCGCGGGCTGCCGCCGCGATCTCCGTGCCAGCCGGCGTGGGCCGGGTGCCAGAGGGGTCACGGTAGAGCAGGCGAAGGCCGAGCTTCCCCTCCAGGTTGGTCATCCGAGCGCTCACCGCCGGCTGCGACAGCCCGCAACGGGCTGCCGCCTGGCCCAGGCTGCCCGTCTCGGTCACGGCCACGAGCAGCTCCAGCTCTCGCAGCTCCACGCTGGCGCCGGCCCGCACCCCCCAAGGTTAGCCTTGGACCTCGACCGTTCGGGCCCAGACCCGTGGAGCCGGTGGTGGGACTCGAGCCCACGACCTGACGATTACAAGAAGGCGGCGGGACGGCCCCGGATATGGCTGGATGTGGCGCCGATTCGCATTCTGGCTGTTCAGGGTGCATGCGGGGAAGGGTCTCCAACGCGACGTGGGATGATCGGCGACGATCTGAGCCGCAATTGTCGGGCTGGAAGTTGGGCTGGTCGGTGACCGTCGTTTGCGCTCCACCAGCGGCCCTGCCCGCCCCGCGGACGCACACCACGGATCGCGCACGGTCGCCCGACGGCCGGATCCTTGACGGCGTGCGCTCCTGTGGGCGCGAGGTCGTTGCTTCCGGGTCGTCACGCGCAGTGGCCGTCCTTACGGAGCGCACGCGCAGCGCGTCGTCGATCGGGATGCCAACCGGTCGCTGTCCGGAGCCTGCCTCGACGACGCCCCGAGTTCGAGCGGCAGTGCCATCAAGTTATATTGACAGCGATGGACCCGGTCATCCTCGCCAGTGCCCGCAGGCACGGGGTGGCGGATGACGACATGCTCCACGCGTACCGCAACCCGGTCCGGATCTTCGAGTTCGACGAGCTCACCATGTTGATCGGGCCCGACAAGGCCG
>JAKBAA010000132.1 GCA_021809425.1 Actinomycetes bacterium
GCTCAGTCGGTCGAGCTCGCGCTCGAGCGTCCGCAGGCGGTGGGCGAACGTGCTCGTCGACGGCCGCCGTGGCGCCGCGCCCGGTGCCGCCCCGGCCGCTGCCGTGCCTCCCCCGCGGCGGGCTGGCCCTCCCGGCTCGCCGGCATCCCCGCCGAGGCGGGCGAGCCAGCCCGGCACGCCACCAGGCACGCCGGCGAGGACTGCGTCCTCGATCGCCACCAGCCGGTCGGTCGAGCGCTCGAGGAACGTGCGGTCGTGGCTCGCCACGACGAGCGTGCCGGGCCAGGCGTCGAGCAGGTCCTCGAGCGAGCGCAGCGTGTCGAGGTCGAGGTCGTTCGTCGGCTCGTCGAGCAACAGGACGTTGGGGCGTGCAGCGAGCACGAGCAGCAGCTGGAGCCGGCGGCGCTCGCCGCCCGAGAGCGTGCCCACGCGGGCGAGCGCCAGCTCGCCGGTGAACCAGAAGCGACCCATGAGCGCCACGTCCTCGGGCCCGCCGGGAACGCGGGTCGGACCTGCCACGAGGTCCTGGACGCGGGCCGACGGGTCGAGGGTCACCCCACGCTGGTCGTAGTAGCCGACGGCCACGGTCGGGCCGCGCTCGACGGCACCCTCCGACGGCGCCCGGCGCCCGGCGAGCAGGTCGAGCAGGGTGGACTTGCCGCTGCCGTTACGCCCGACGAGCCCGACGCGCTCCCCCGGGGCGAGCAGCAGGTCGACCCCGGAGAGGACGGGCGCACCGCCCGGGTCATGGCGGTAGCCGACGCCCCGGCACTCGAGCACCTTGTCGCCGAGGCGCGGCGTCGAGAAGCCGAGGTCGAGCACCCCCTCGCGCGCCGCCGCCTCGGGGCGGCCCCCGACGAGGCGGCGCGCCGCGTCGAGGCGCGCCTGGGGCTTGCGGGTGCGGGCGCGGGCGCCGCGGCGGAGCCAGGCCAGCTCGTGGCGGGCCAGGTTGCGCCGTACCGCCTCGGACGAGGCAGCCCGCTCCTCCCGCTCGGCCCGACCTTCGAGGTAGGCGGCGTAACCGCCCTCGTGGACGTACGCCCGCCCCCGGTCGAGCTCGACGACGCGGGTCGTCACGAGGTCGAGGACGTGACGGTCGTGGCTCACGAGGACGACGGCGGTGGTGAGCCCGACGAGGTGGCGGCCCAGCCAGTCGATCGCCTGCAGGTCGAGATGGTTGGTCGGCTCGTCGAGGACGAGCAGCTCCCCCTCCTCGGCCAGCACCCGGGCGAGCGCCAGCCGCTTCGCCTCGCCGCCGGAGAGGCTGGACAGCGATCGTGACGGGTCGAGGCTGCCGCCGAGGCGCTCCAGGAAGGCGGCGACCTGCCAGGCGGACCCGACGGCGTCGCCGACGCGCGCGCCGGGAAGCACGGGGTCCTGGTCGAGGTAGCGCACCCGGGCCCCGCGGCCGCGCCGCACGTCGCCGCCGTCCGGCGGGCGCTGCCCGGCGAGCACCTGGAGCAGGCTCGTCTTGCCGGTGCCGTTGATGCCGACGATGCCGAGGCGGTCGCCGTCCCGGACCGTGAGCGAGCAGCGCTCGAACAGGGCGCGGTCTGCGTGGTGCACCGTCACGGCGTCGAGGTCGACGAGCACCGCCATGGTCCGCGCAGGCTAGCGCCCTCCGGTGGGGCCGGTACGGCGCCGCGTCCGAGCCGGCGGCGTGGCGGCCCGGTAACGTCGGCTCGTGCGAGAGGACCTCCGCCCTGCGCCCGCGCGGCCTGCGGTGCCGGTGCCCGGCGGTCGGTCGCGCTCGCGCCGCGGCCTCGGCCCGGCCGGAGCGCGCCGGGCGTTGCTCGCCGGTGGGCTCGTCGTCGTGGTGGCGGTGCTCGCCGCCGTCCTGTACCGCGCCGGGACGCACGCCGGTCCGGTCGACGCCGACAGCGCCACCGTCGTGCTCGAGGGCTCGGCGATGGCGCACGGCAATCTCGGGCTGAGCGGTTGGGCGCTGTCGCGGGACTCGTTCTGGACGATCGACGCCCTTGCGAACATGCTCGCCGTCCTCGTCGACGGGGTGCGACCCGTGCTCCTCTACGCCGTGCCGGCGGTGTTCGCCGCCCTGGTCGTCGTCGTGGCGGCCGCCCTCGCCCGGGCCGAGCAGCGACGGCCGGGCCGTCTCGTCGCCGTCCTCGTCGTCGTCGCCTTCCTCGCCCTGCCCAGCCGGGCCCTGTCGCTCTTCTACCTCCAGGGCCCCTACCACGTCGGCACGGCGCTGTTCGCCCTGCTCGCCTTCGCCTGCCTGCGAAGCCGGCGCTTCGACGCAGGGTGGGTCGTGGCGGTCCTGCTGCTCGGGCTCGGCATGCTCGGCGACCTGCAGCTCGCCGTCTTCGGCGCCGCCCCTGCGCTCGGTGCCGGGCTGCTCGCCATGGCCCGGCGGCGCGACGTGAGGGCGGGCCTGTCCAGCGCCGCGGCGGCCCCTGCGGCCGGCCTCGTCGACGTGGTGGCCCGGTTCCTGGCGGACCGCTTCGGCACGTTCACGGTCAACCGGGCCAACCCGCAGGCGACGCTCCACGAGATGCTGGCCAACACCCACGACCTCGCCCGGCTCACACCTTCGCTGCTCGGGGTGGGCGCCGGGCCGTACATCCCGCCGGAGCCGACCGGCATGCCGGCGGCCCTGTCGGACCTGCACGTCGTCCTGATCGTCGTGCTGCTCCTCGGCGTGCTCGCCGCCGTCGGCACGGCGGTGGTCGGGGTCGTGCGCGGCAGCGACGCCCGCATCGGGGCGGAGGTCGACGACTGGCACGTCGAGGACCTGCTCGTGCTTGCCTTCCTTGCCGACGTCGCCACGTTCCTGCGCCTGGACTTTGGCGGCAACCCGCAGTTCGCCCGCTACCTGACGGCGGCGATCATCTTCGGCGCCATCCTCGCCGCCCGCCTCGCCGGCCGCGGCGTGGACCTCGCCGCTCGATGGCGTCGCGCCGTGCCCGCCGCCGTGGCCGGCACGGTGGCCCTCGTCGCCTGCTTCGCCGGCGGCTTCGCCGACAGCGTCGCCGGCGCGTCCGCCTGGAACCCGGCGACGACGCTCGCCGCCCAGCTCGAGCAGCGCCACCTGTACGCAGGGGTCGGCGACTACTGGAGCGCATCCATCGTGACGGTCGAGTCGGCCGGGAGCGTCGTCGTCCGGCCCGTGGTCGACGGCTCGGACGGCATCGTGCACCGCTACAGCCGCGAGAACGACGTCGCCTGGTACGTCCACCACCGCTTCCGCTTCGTCGTCGCCGACGTCGGCCTCGGCCTCGTCCAGCCCGCCGCCGTGAAGGCAAGCTTCGGGCAGTGGGCGTCGAGCTTCACCTCCGGCCCGTACGTCGTGTACGTCTACGCCCACCCCTTCTCGGTGTCGACGGTCCCTGCCGGCGCGTGACCCGACGGTTGCGTCGAGCGACGCCACCGTGGGTAAGGGACGGGGCGTGGTGGTGGATCAGGCAGGAGTGCTCGCCGAGGCGCCGACGGCCCTCGACGTGGCCCGGTCGGCGTTCGGGCACGGGGCGGCCGTGTGGGCCCGGCACGAGCACGTCGTGGAGGACGGCTGGTGGCTCGCCCTGTCCGGGACGAGCGGCTCGGACTACAACCAGGGCCTGCTGTACGGCGAGCCCGCCCGCGAGCGGCTGCCCGACATCCTCGGGCGGATCGAGGCGGCCGGCTGCCCTGCGCTCCTGTCGCTCGCCGGCGCCGGGCTGTCGAGCGCCCAGCAGCTGAGCGACGCCGGCTGGGTGTGCGTGGCGGCGCTCCCCTTCATGTACCGTGCGGCGCGTCCGGGCAAGGCGGACCGCCGAGTCCGGCCGCTCGTCGAGGGCGACCTCCTGGCAGCCCAGGCCCTCCTTTCGTCGACGTTCGAGGTGGCGCCCGACAGCGCCGGCGCCCTCTTCCGAGCCGACCTGCTCCAGCGCGAGACCGTCCGGGCGTGGGGGCTGTTCGACCCCGGCCTCGTGTCGGTCGCCGTCACCGTCGAGGTCGGCGACCTGTACGTCGGGTGGGCGCTCGCCACGGCGCCCGAGCACCAGCAGCACCGCTACGGCTCGAGCCTGCTGCGCCACATCGACCAGTGGTACTACGAGCACGGGGCGCCGGGCTCGCTCCATGTCGCCACCGCAGCCGGGACCCGGCTGTACGCAGCGAGGGGGCACACGACCCTCGAGCACTGGCAGCTGTGGTCGCGGCCGCGCTGGTTGCTCGGACGCGACTGACCGGTACCGGAGCGCGCCGGCTCAGACCTCCGTCGCGGCGAGCGGCCGGCGTGCGATCACGGCCACCTGGCTCTCGATGCGGCACCGCTCCAACGGGGGCGACGCCAGGTACGCCTCGACGAGGCGGTCGAGCTCGTCGGCGGTGAGGATGCCGGCCGCCGCGATGCCGTCACGGGCCGCGCGCAGCCGGGCCACGGCGAGGGCCCGCGACGGATCACCGGGCCCCTCGCGGCGATGCTCCGCCTCGGGGACGACGGCGACCGCCTCGACCGACAGCCCGGCGCTCGCAAGCAGGCTGGACAGCTTCCGGCCGATCTGCCGGTCGCCGCCGTAGCTGGACTGCCATGCGTCGAAGGCGTCCTCGAGGATCTCGAGCGGCCCGCCAAGCCTCGGGTAGGTCGCGCCGAGGCCGTCGTCGACGTCGAAGACGAACGCGTACCCACCGGGGCGCAGGGCACGGGCGATCCCCCGGGCCGCCCCGGCCGGGTTCGCGAGGTGCTGGAACAAGAGGCGGGCCACGGCGAGGTCGAAGCTCGCCGGCGCCACCTCGAGCGCCTCGGCGTCGCCCGGCTCGAAGCGCACGGTCGAGCCGGGAGCGAGCCGGCCCTGCAGCTTCACGCCGAGCGCGCTCGCCGCCACGAGAACGTCCTCGTCGGTGTCGATACCGACCACCTCGACAGTCGCCGTCGCCGCCAGCTCGAACGCCAGCGGACCGAAGCCGGTGCCGAGGTCGAGGACGCGCCAGCCTGCACGCAGCGGGATGATCGGGAGGAGGCGGCGGCGGACCGCCGTCGTCGCGACCGTCTGCGCGAGGAGCATCCCACCGGGCACCGCCGCCTGCTCGGCGAGCAGGCCGGCGAAGGCCGCGTCGAGCGGCTGGTAGTCGACCACGGTGCACCCCTCCCGGTCCCTGTTGCGGTGGCCGAAGCGTAGCGCCGGGCAGCCAGGCGGCAGGTGGCCCGTGTCGGACACTACGTTCCGCAGAGCGCAATTACCGCGCCCCTGTGTTGCAGCTGCAGGGAACGCCCCATACACTGACGGCGCGCCACATGGCCGGATCGGTCCCGTGGTGCTTCGCAACGCGCAGGGGCGGGTTGCGGGGGGATGTTCGACAAGCTCGTCGACGTTGCCGTCGCGTCCTGGTCCCGCGCGGTCGCCGTACGAGGAGGGGGGAACTATGGCCATTCAACAGGGGTCTTTCGTTCAGCACGGGGTGCCCGGCGCAAGGAGAACGAGCCGGCGGGCGCTCCGCATGGCCGGCTCGGCCGTGCTCGCCGCGAGCGTCGGGGCGGGCGCCCTGGCGGGGGCGAGCGCCGCCAGCCCGAACGCCCGGCACCACGCCGCAACCTCGGGATCGGTGACCGCCTTCTCCATCTCGGCGCTCACCGGTGCCGACTCCTTCGAGGGCCCGTACGCCGCCTCGGGCATCGACCCGGCGATGTACACGATCAACAAGGCCGGCGGGATCCTCGGTCACAGCTTCTCCGTCAAGGAGATCAACACGAACAGCGACCCGGCCGACGCCCTCACCAACGCCTCGCAGGCCGTTGCCACGACGTCGAACGTGATCGGGGTCCAGGGTCCGGACAGCAGCTCCTCGTCGACGCTCGTGCCGTTCTTCGAGTCCCGCCACCTCCCGATGATCTCGACGGCGGGCCAGTCGATCTACGACAACAACACGCGCAGCTTCTTCTGGCGCATGCTGCCCCCCGACCCGTCGAACGGGGTGGCCATGGCCTACTGGGCCGTGAAGCACGACGGCTGCAAGCGCGTCGCCTACGTGTTCGGGAGCGACCCGGACTCCCAGGGGGCCAAGCCCGGCGTGGTGCTCGGCGTGAAGAACCTCCACGCGACGGTCGTTGCCGACGTGACGCTCACGCCCAGCCAGCCGTCCTACCGGACGCAGGTCGCCACGGTGCTCGCCGGGAACCCGCAGTGCATCCTCACGGGAAGCAACGGCCCGACGGCGGCGACCTTCTACGGCGAGATGCAGCAGCTCGGGCACCTCGTGCCCATCATCCCCGACGAGTCCCGAGAGAACTCGCAGTACTGGGGCCCGGTCATGAAGACGATCGGCGCGGGCAACTTCAACAAGTACTTCACCTTCGTCGCAGCGGGCAACCCGCCGGTGAACCCGGCGACGCACGAGCTCTACCAGGCCATCGCTGCCGTCGGGTCGAAGCTGCAGAAGCCCCTCAGCCAATGGCAGGGCAACCCGTTCACGGACAACAACTACGAGACCTACATGATCCTCGCGCTCGCCGCGGACGCGTCGCACAGCCTCAACCCATCCGTGATCAACGCCTGGATCCCGAAGATCACCAACCCGGGCGCGGGCAAGGTGACCGTGTACACCTACCCGGCTGCGCTCGCCGCCCTGAAGGCCGGCAAGCAGATCCGCTACGTCGGACCCCTCGGCCCGATCACGTGGAACAAGGCCCACAACTTCTGGGGCAGCGAGGCCGTGCAGAAGCTGAGCACGAAGCAGGTCCTCTACAACATCGGGCTCATCACGGCAGGGCAGATCTCGCAGCTCGGCTGACCGAGCCGGCTCGACGGGAGACGGGAGACGTGAGACGGT
>JAKBAA010000133.1 GCA_021809425.1 Actinomycetes bacterium
TCTGCCGGCGGCCCCCGCCGACGGCCCGCTCGCCGAGGCGGCCCGCCAGGGGCTCCGGTCGTGGCGCTCCGACCGGGCACGCGCCGAGGGGAAGCCCCCGTACGTCTACCTGCACGACGCCACCGTCGAGGCGATCGTGGCCGACCTGCCCGGCTCGCTGGCCGCCCTCGCCAGGGTGCGCGGCATCGGCCCGGCCAAGCTCGAGGCGTACGGCGACGAGCTCCTGGCCGTCCTCGACGCCGCCCGCCAGGCGCTCGCCGGGCCACCGTCGCCGACCGACGTGTAGACCACCGGCACCGGCCGCCCCGGTCGGGAAGACTGGCGCCGATGGCCCCCACCCGCCCCCGCACGCGCACCCGGACGAGCCACGCCGCCGCCGCCCGCGACCTGGCCGGGCGCGACCCGGTGGTGGCCAAGCTGGTGGCCGACGCCGGCCCGCCCCGGCTGGCGCCGCCCCACGACAGCCACTTCGCCGCCCTCGTCCGGTCGGTCCTCTACCAGCAGCTGGCCGGCTCGGCCGCCGCCGCCATCCACGGCCGCCTCGTGGCCGCCCTCGACGGCGAGGTGGTCCCCGAGCGCCTGCTGGCCCTCCCCTTCGACACGCTCCGCTCGGTCGGCCTGTCCGGCAACAAGGCCACCTCCCTGCACGACCTTGCCGCCAAGGTGGTCGACGGCACCGTCGTCCTCGACCCGGCCGGGCTGGCCCGGGAGGACGACGACGAGGTGGTCGCCCGCCTCTCCGCCGTCCGGGGCATCGGGCCGTGGACCGCCCAGATGTTCCTGCTGTTCCAGCTCCGCCGGCTCGACGTGTGGCCCACCGGCGACCTCGGCGTCCGCCGCGGGTTCGGCCTCGCCTGGGGCGTCCCGATGCCGACCGCCAAGGAGCTCGGGCCGCTCGGCGACCCGTTCGCCCCGTACCGGTCGGTGGTCGCCTGGTACTGCTGGCGGGCCTGCGAGCTGTACGCCGGGGCCGCCGACAGCGCCCTCACCACCTGACCCGCCGCCGGGCCCGCTATGGGGCCCGCCGCGGGGGATCGCGCACGGAGCCGCGGGGGATCGCGCACGGAACGGTCAAGGAGCGGGGCCAACCTGCCGTACTAACCGGCACGACAGGTACGGGCAGGTACGCGCGCGACGGTTGGAGGGAGGCACGGCGGATGGGCGGACGCCAGCCGGGGGGCGCCGTGGGATGGCGGCGGGCGGGCCACCTGGTGGCGCGCAACCGGCTGCCGCTGTTCGTGATGGCGGTGGTGGTGGCCTGCGTCAGCTACGTCACGGTCACCTCGCTGTCCATCGCCGCCCTGCAGCGGCGCGCCAACGCCCTGCTCAACGCCGAGGTCACCCTGGCGGACGCCCGGACGTCGGTCGACGTGTACCGCGGCCTCGGCGCCTCGATCGTGGCCGGGCTGCCCCCCACGCCCCTTCGGCGGGTGGAGCTCGCCGGTGCCGAGCGGGCCGCCGCCCGGCTGTTCGGCCAGGCCGCCGCCGTCACCGGGCGGGCCGCCGGCCTCCCCCGCCTCGAGCGGGCCGCCGGCCAGGCCGCCCAGCGCGCCGTCGCCCTCGTCGTCGCCCTCCGCCCCGGGGCGGCCAACGCCTTCCAGGTCGGGGTGGCCGACCCGGCCGCCATGCGGCTGCTGTCCGCCCTGGCCCGGGTCGAGGGGGCCGTCACGAACGACGTGGCCGTCGTCCACGGCCGGGTCGACGGCGCCATCGTCGACGCCATCATCGCCCGCGGCCTCGCCCTGCTCGTGGCGGCCGTCCTGGTCGAGCAGGTCCGCCGCCGCCGCCTCATCCGCCGGGTGGCCTCCGAGACCGAGCGGCGCAGCGCCGAGCGGATCACCGCCCTCGTCCGCCACGCCACCGACCTGCTCACCGTGGTCGGGGCCGACGGGCGCATCCGGTTCGAGGCGCCGTCCACCGCCGACGTCCTCGGCCACCCGGCCGGCTCGCTCGGCGACCAGGTGTTCGCCGACCTGGTCCACCCCGAGGACCGGGTCCTGTTCCAGCTGCTGTGCGACGTCGGCGGCCACCAGCGGGCCGAGCTCCGCCTGCGCGACGCCGCCGGGGAGCACCGCTGGTTCGAGGTGCGGGCCACCCGCATGCTGGACCATCCCGACGTGGCCGGCATCGTCCTCAACGCCCGCGACGTCACCGACCACCGGCTGCTCGAGGCCGAGCTCCACCACCAGGCCTTCCACGACGCCCTCACCGGGCTGCCCAACCGGCTGCGCTTCGGGGACCGCCTCCACCACGCCCTCACCCGGCGCCACCAGGCGGTGCTGCCGGTGGCCGCCCTCGTGGTCGGCCTGGACGACTTCAAGGCGGTCAACGACAGCCTCGGCCACCGCAGCGGCGACGCCGTCCTGGTCGAGGTCAGCCGCCGCCTGGCCCGGGTCGCCCGCGCCGGCGACACCATCGCCCGGCTCGGGGGCGACCTGTTCGGGGTCCTCCTCGACGAGCCGCTCGACCAGCCGGCCGCCCTGGCCGCCGCCGAGCGGCTGCTGGCCGTCCTCGACGACCCGATCGAGCTGGACGCCGGCACCTACCGGCTGCGGGCCAGCGCCGGCCTCGCCGTCCCGTGCGCCGACGGGGACGACGCCGACACGGTCGCCCGCAACGCCGAGGTGGCCATGTTCGTCGCCAAGCGCGACGCCCGGGGCACCCTCGTGGCCTACGAGGGGGGCATGCACGCCGCCGTGGCCGAGCGGCTCGATATGGTCCACGACCTCGAGCGTGCCCTCGCCGCCGGCGACCAGCTCGAGGTGTACTACCAGCCCATCGTCGACCTGGCCACGGCCGACCCGGTCGGGGTCGAGGCGCTCGTCCGCTGGCACCACCCGACCCGCGGCCTGGTCTCGCCGTCCGCCTTCATCCCGGTCGCCGAGGACTCCGGCCTCGTCGTCCCCCTCGGCCGGTTCGTCCTCGACCAGGCCACCGCCCAGGTCGCCCGCTGGAAGGCCGACCACCGCCGCCTGGCCGGCATGACCGTGTCGGTCAACGCCTCCGGCCGGCAGCTCACCGAGCCCGGCTTCGTCGGCGAGGTCGCCGCCGCCCTCTCCGCCTCCGGCCTGCCCCCCGGCTGCCTCACCGTCGAGATCACCGAGTCCGTCTTCCTCGGCGACCAGGCCGTCGTCCGCGACCGGCTCGCCGCCCTGAAGGCCCTCGGGGTCCGCCTCGCCATCGACGACTTCGGCACCGGCTACTCCTCCCTGTCCTACCTCAAGCGGTACCCGATCGACGTCCTCAAGGTCGACCTGTCCTTCACCGCCGACCTGCTCGCCGGCGGGCGCGGCGCCGTCCTCGCCGAGGCCGTCGTCCGCATGGGGGCGGCCCTCCAGCTCCAGACCATCGCCGAGGGCATCGAGGATCCCCGCCAGGCCCAGCTCCTCTGCCACCTCGACTGCCGGCTCGGTCAGGGCTACCTGTTCGCCCGCCCCGCCCCGGCGGGGGAGTGCGAGCGCCAGCTGCTCCGCCGGCCGGCCCCGCTCGTCAACACCCTCTAGGTCCCGCCTGCACCCCAACCAGCCGACGGCTACCGTGCCCGACCGTGGCAACCTCCCGTGGCTCCCTCGTGGTGGTCGGTGCCGGCATCGTCGGGCTGGCAACGGCCCGCCGCTATCTCGAGGTGCGCCCGGGCAGCGAGGTGACGGTGGTGGACAAGGAGCACCACGTGGCCGTCCACCAGACCGGCCACAACTCCGGGGTGGTCCACGCCGGCATCTACTACGCCCCCGGCTCCCTCAAGGCGGCCCTGTGCCGGCGCGGCGGCGAGCTGCTGCGGGCCTACTGCAACGACCGCCACCTCCCGTACGAGGCGTACGGCAAGCTGGTGGTGGCCCGCACCCCCGACGAGCTGCCCCGGCTGCGCGCCCTCGAGCAGCGGGCCCGGGCCAACCGGGTGCCCGACCTCGCCCTGCTGGAGCCGCCGGCCATGGCCGACCTGGAGCCGCACGTGGCCGGGGTGGCCGCCCTCCACTCGCCCCACACGGCCGCCGTCGACTACGGCCGGGTGGCCGAGACCCTCGCACGGGAGGTGGAGGATCGTGGCGGCCGGCTGCTGCTTGCCACCGAGGTGACCGGGTTCGCCACCGACCACGCCGGCCTCAAGGTGGTCACCTCGGCCGGCGACCTTGCGACCGACCGGGCGGTCACCTGCGCCGGCCTCCACGCCGACCGCCTGGCCCGCCTCGCCGGGGACGGGCCGGACCCGGCCATCGTGCCGTTCCGTGGCGACTACTACCGGCTGGCCCCCGACCGTGCCGGGCTGGTGCGCGGCCTCGTCTACCCGGTCCCCGACCCCCGCTACCCGTTCCTCGGGGTCCACTTCACCCGGCGGGTGTCCGGTGGCGTCGACGTCGGCCCCAACGCCGTCCTGGCGCTCGGGCGCGAGGCCTACCGCCGGACGGCGGTCGACCGCCACGACCTCGCCGAGCTGCTCGCCTGGCCCGGCCTTCGCCGCCTGGCCTGGCACCACTGGCCGGCCGGCGTCCGCGAGGTGGCCAGCTCGGTCTCCAAGCTGGTCTTCCTCGCCGCCGCCCGCTCCTACGTCCCCGACCTGGACCTGCGCGACCTCGTCCCGGCCCCCTCCGGCATCCGGGCCCAGGCGGTCGACCGGGCCGGCCGGCTCGTCGACGACTTCGTCGTCCACGACCTCGGCCCGGTGCTGGCCGTCCGCAACGCCCCGTCGCCGGCCGCCACCAGCTCGCTGGCCATCGCCGAGCACCTGGTCGACCGCCTGGTCGGCGCCCCCGCCTGACCGGCCCGCCGCCAGCCCGCCCGCCGTCCGGCCCCCGTCGCGGCCGGCCATCCGCCCTGGTGGCGACGATTGCAAGATGGCCTCACACAATGCTCATCGGGGTCGCCTGGCACCGCCGGTTGACGGCTGGCACCCTTTCCGTGTCCTCGCCCGCCCTTTCGGGTAAGGACTGGGCGCTCATCCGAATCGTCGGGGATCGCCGGGCGAACGCCTGGCGACAGCGAAGGAGGAACCGTGGACCACGCAACGTCCGAAGGACGCGTACAAGGACGCAGGTCGAGGCGCCGCCGGCTCGCCGCCGGGACGGCCGCCACCGGGGCGGTCGCCCTCGCCGCCGCCCTCGCCGCACCTGGTCTGGCGGGCGCTGCCATCAACTACGCCGTGGCCGCCAACCTCACCACGGCGGGCCCCACCGTGTTCTCGTCGGCCGCCACCGACCAGCCGGTCGCCAACCTCACCCTCAGCGAGACGGTGGCCGGGGGCATCCCGACCGGGTACGTCTGCCTGGTGCCGTCCATGGGCGGGTTCGCCTCCAACGGGGCCACCCAGACCCCCAGCGTGACCGGCACCAACGGCATCGCCGTGGGCAACGTGTCGATCACGGCCAGCGGTGCCCTCAGCTTCGACGTCACCGCCTCCTCCACGGCGGCCCCCGGGTCGATCACCATGGCCAACCTGTTCGCCACCACCGGCTCCACCTCGGGGCGGGCGTCGGTGACGGTGACCGACGGGCTCGGCTCGGCCTGCGCCAGCTCGGGCGGCAACACCCTCAGCTCGACGCCGGGCGCCTGGGGGGTCGAGACGTTCACCCAGGACACCTACGGCCAGAGCGCCATCGACACCACCGCCGAGGAGTACTCCTCGCAGTTCTCCTGCGCCGGCACCACCGGGACGGTCCAGCACACTGCCGTCCTCGCCTCGGTGTCCCAGCCGCTCGAGGCCCTGTCGGCCGCCCCGCTCGCCGGGGCGCTCCACGCCGGCCTGCTGGTCACCGAGCCCGGCAGCATCGACCCGGCCGTCTCGGCCGCCCTTCGTGCCGACGGGGTCACCACGGTGTACGTGGTCGGTGACACCTCGGCCATCTCCCCGTCGGTCGTCCAGGCCCTCGGGGCCACCCAGGCCACCCAGTGCGAGAACGGCACCCAGGCGACCACCGGCGGCAACATCAAGGTGGTCGGCCCGATCGGCGGCGCCACCGTCGACGCCACCGCCGCCGCCATCGACACCCAGGCCAACACGGTCGCCCCGTTCGCCTCGGTGCAGCCGGCCATCAACCTGACCAACGTCGGCCCGTCCACCTACAACGACACCACCGGCAACACCTCGACCGCCGGCCAGGCGGCTGCCGCCGGCAAGACGGCGGTGCTCGTCATGAACGCCGACTTCCAGGACTCGATGACCGCCAGCGGCATGCTGTACGCCGAGCACCTCCCCATCGTGCTCACCCCGGGGGCCAGCCTCGGCAGCTCGGCCCAGAGCGAGCTGCAGAACCTGGGCATCACCCAGGTCATCGTCCTCGGCGGCCAGCTCGCCGTGCAGCCCCCGGTGGTCAGCCAGCTGATCGCCCAGGGCATGACCGTGGTCCGCCTGGCCGGCCAGGACGGCACCGACACCGCCGGCATGATCGCCCGCTTCGAGGACGCCCAGGGTGCTGGCGCCGGCCTCGCCTGGACCCCCAAGAACCCCGGCTGGGCCCTCCTCGCCCAGGGTGCCTCCCCCCAGGACGCCCTTGGGGCGGCCGCCATCTCGGGCAACAGCACCGAGTCGATCTTCCTGACCAAGGCCCCCACTGTCGGCCTCGGCTCGTACACCCCGACCGTGCTCGGCGCCGCCGGCTCGGCAACCGGGCTCGGTGACAGCGCCCACCCGGCGCCCATCTCCCACCTGCAGGTCCTCGGCGGCCCCCTCGCCGTCCCGCAGGCCCAGATCACTGCGGCCCTCCAGGCCCTCGCCGGGGGCGCCAGCTAGCACCCGAGGGC
>JAKBAA010000134.1 GCA_021809425.1 Actinomycetes bacterium
TTCGGGGTGAGCACCCGGAAGGCGACCAGGTAGATCGCCACGTTGGCAAGCGCCGCCAGCACCTCCGAGCCGGCCCCGTACCAGGGCGAGTGACCGGCCACCGTCCCGAAGCCCGACAGGAACGTCGTCACCACCAGGCCCACCCCGAGCACGCCCACGAAGGTGAAGCTGCGACCCATCCGAGTCAGGTAGCTCGGCCGCACGGCGTTCGGCAGGTACCACACGTTCTCCATGATCTGCAGCCCGACCCCGGCCAGCCCGTTCAGGCCGTACACCAGCCCGACGATGCCGACGGCCAGCCCGAAGGCGCTGTTGCGGCGCATGGCGTGGATGTTGCGGGCCAGGTCGCTCCCCACCACCGGGATCTGGCCGAACGCCGAGCTCAGCACGCGGTGGCGCACCCCCGGGTGCCCGGCGAGCACCAGGGCCAGCACCGTCACCAGCAGGAGCAGCAGCGGGAAGATGGTGGTGAACACGGCAAAGGTCAGGCGGGCGGTCATCGCCCCGCCGTTGTCGTCGCCGAACTTCTTCGACAGCCCCACCACGAACCCCGCCACCGGGCGACGCTGCTGGAAGGCGTCGAAGCGCCGCACCTGCCGTTCGAGGGCGTTCACGGCGCCACCGTCCCCACCGCACGGCGCCGCCCGGGCATGCCCGTCCTTTCCCTCCCTGCACCGCCCCCCAACCGTGGCAGGGGCCGGCCGGGCTCGTCGTCGGCGCCGCCGGGCCCGGCGGGCTGGCCGGCCGGGCTAGTCGTCGGCGCCGGCCAGGGCGGCGCGGCGCTCGGGGTCGAGCAGTCCCGCCACCACCGGGTCGGCGTCGGTGCCGAGGACCCGCCAGTCCTCGTCCTCCTCCAGGATCTTCTCGGCCCCCCGGATGCCGGTGAAGTCGCCGGTGCCGCCGAGCGCCGGCGGCTGCCTGCCCTCGGCGAGCCCCTTGGCGGCGGAGATGACCAGCTGGTGGAACCGGCTGACGGCGAGGTCGGTGCTGCCGAGGTGCTCCCGGGTGCGGTCGTAGATCTTGCCGGCCGTCTCGGTCGCCATGTAGTCCTGGGTGCGGAAGTGGTGGATGCCGGTGTACGACACCCCCTTCTGGGCGGCCCGGTCGATCCCGTAGTCGTTGGCACGGGTGAAGTCGCGCGGCACGATCCCCTGGAGCGGGTTCATCTCGAACGGGTACCCCGGCGCCGTCGTGAACGGCGGGCCGCCGAGCGGGCTGTGCTGGCGGCGCGGCTTGGTCTCGAACATGTACCGCCAGGCGCTCCCGTCGTCGCAGGGGGCCACGAAGATCTGCGAGGTGGTGAACGGCACGAACCCGATCATGGTGGTGAACGGGAACACATACGCCGAGATCCGGGCGTGGCGGTGGCCGTTCGGGGTGCGCCGGATGCCGGCGTAGCGGAACCCGTACCACTCGTCCTCGACGTCGATCAGCGGCTTCGGGTCGTGCAGCCAGAACCGGACCGACGCCAGGTTGGAGTTGTACCCCGGCCGGTCCGTCCCGTCGTCGGGCAGCTGGTCGGCGGCGTCGAACATGTGCAGCGTCGAGATGTGCGCCGTGTCGACGTCGCCGTCCAGGCTCTGGGCCCAGTTGCAGTCGACGTACTCCTTGTTGGCCACCCACTCGCTCGCCGGCAGCGACTCGGTGCCGAAGTCGCGGAACGGCGTCATCGTCCCGGGCGGGCCCAGGTAGGTCCACACGATCCCCCCCGACTCGTGGGTCGGGTAGGCGGCCACCTGGATCCGGTCGGCGAAGCTGCGCCGCTCGTTCCGCTGGTCGACGCACTGGCCGGACGTGTCGAACTTCCAGCCGTGGTACACACAGCGCAGCCCGCACTCCTCGTTGCGCCCGTAGAACAGCGACGCCCCCCGGTGCGGGCACCGCTCCTCGACGACACCCACCCGGCCGTCGCTGTCCCGGAACGCCACCAGCTCCTCGCCGAGCAGCCGCACCCGCGCCGGCGGCCCGTCCGCCTCGGCCACCTCCGACGACAGGCAGGCCGGCAGCCAGTACCGCCGGAACAGCTCCCCCGCCGGCGTCCCCCGCCCGACCCGGGTCAGGATCTCGTTGTCCTCGTGCGTCAGCATCCCGCTCCCCCCTTCCTCGGCGCCGCCTCGGCGCCGCCTGCTGGCGCCGGTCGGCGCCCTGTCGTCACGCCCGGCGCCTCACGCCCGGCGCCGTCACGCCCGGCGCCGTCACGCCCGGCGCCGCCGTCACGCCCGAAGGATGAGCGGCTCGGGCCGCGTCAGCACCTCGACGAGCGCCGGCCGGCCCTTCTCGGTCTCGGCGATCGCCCGCTCGAGCGCCCCGGCCAGCTCGCCCGGCTGGTCCACCTTCTCGGCGTGCGCCCCGAGCGCCCGGGCGATCGGGGTGTAGTCGCCGGTCAGGTGCTTGATCCCGTACCGCTCCTGGGCGACCGGCTGCATCTTCTCGTAGTTGCCCATCTCGCTGTTGTTGATCAGCACGGTCAGCACCCCGAGCCGGTTGCGCACGGCCGTCTCGAGGTCGAGCCCGGACTGGCCGAAGGCGGCATCCCCGAGGACGTGCACCACCAGCTTGTCCGGGGCCGCCAGCTTGGCGCCGAGGGCCAGGCCGAGCGACGAGCCGAGCGGCGTCGAGTTGCCCCACCCGAGGTACCCCCGCGGCGTGGTGGCCACGTAGATCGGCGCCAGATGGTCGCGCGGGTAGCCCGAGTCGTGGGTCACGATCGTGCGGGCCGGGTCGAGCAGCCGGCACAGCTCGCCCACCACCCGGTACGGGTCGATCGGCACCTCGTCGGCGGTCAGGTGCGGCCCGAACGTCGCCTCGGCGGCACGGCGCTGCTCGGCCACGTGCTCGGCGGCCCGCCCCTCCCAGGCGGCCCCGGCGGCACCGAGGGCGGTGACCGCCTCGACCAGCTGGCCGAGCACCAGCTTGGCGTCCCCGACCAGACCGGCCACGATCGGGTACTCCATCGCCAGGTCGTCCGGGTCGGCCGTCGCCTGGATGATCCGGACGCCGGCCGGCAGCCCGAACGAGCCGAGCGTGCGCAACAGGCTGGACCCGATCGAGCACACGAGGTCGGCCTCGGGCACCACGGCGTGGATCCCCGGGCTCACCGCCGCCCCGCCGGCCCCGAGGGCCAGCGGGTGGTCCTCGGGGAAGGCGCTCTTGCCGTTGTACGTGGTGCACACCGGCGCCCCCACCAGCTCGGCCAGGGCGACCAGCTCGTCGGTGGCCTCCGCCCACAGCACCCCGTGGCCGGCGTGCAGCACCGGCCGGCGCGCCGCCACCAGCAGCCGGGCCGCCTCCTCCACCGCCGCCGGGTCGGCCTGGGCGCGCACCCCGACCGGCCGCTCGTAGGCGAACGCCCCCGGCAGCTCCTCCCCGAGCACGTCCTGGGGCACCTCGATCACCACCGGGCCGGGCCGCCCGAGGCGGAACTTGGCGAACGCCCGGCGCAGCTGCACCGGCACCGACGCCGCGCTCGTCAGCCGGGCCCCCCACTTGGTGATCGGCCGGAACGCCTCCACCACGTCGAAGGCGCTCCGCAGCCCTGCCTGGTGCCGGGCGGCACCCCCGGCGAACAGCAGCAGCGGCACCGAGTCGGAGAACGCCTGGGCCACCCCCCCGAAGGCGTGCTCGGCTCCCGGCCCACCCTGCACCATCACCACGCCCACCTGCCGCCCGTTCGTCACCCGGCTGAAGGCGTCGGCCATGTTGACCACCGTCCGCTCCTCCCGGCCGACCACCGGCCGGATGCCGGCCGCAGCGGCGGCGTCGATGAGCGGGTTGGACGGGAAGCAGAAGATCTGCTCGACCCCCTCCGCCACCAGGACCTGCGCTACCGCCTCGGCCGCCTTCATCCGCGACTTGCCTCCTTCTCCGGACTCGTCGCCAGCCAGCCGGCCGGCGCTCGCACGTGCTGCGGCCCGACCTCGGCCACGTCGGAACAGCCCAGCAGCGCCACGTTGCGCTGCAGGCCGTCCTGGAACAGCTGGAGCACCCCGGCCACCCCTGCCTGGCCGCCCGCCCCGAGCCCGTACATCCACGGCCGCCCGATGCACACCGCCCGCGCCCCCAGGGCCACCGCCTTCAGCACGTCGGTCGACGTCCGCACCCCGCCGTCCAGCAGCACCTCGCACCGGTCCCCCACCGCTGCCACCACGTCCGGCAGCGCCCGCAGCGTCGCCTCGGCCCCGTCCAGCTGGCGACCGCCGTGGTTCGACACCACCACCGCCGACGCCCCCGCCTCGACCGCCTGGGTGGCGTCCTCGGGGGTCAGCACCCCCTTCACCACCATCGGCCCGCCCCACGCCGCCCGCACCCAGTCCAGGTCGGCGAACGAGCACGTCCGCGGGATGAAGTCCCGCCCCAGCACCCGGGCCCGGCCGTCCGCCCCGATCACGTTGCCCAGCTCCGGCACCAGGGCGTCGGTCAGCCGGGCCGCCAGCCAACGCGGGTGGGCCAGCAGCTGCGGCGTCCGCGGAAGCGCCTTCAGCCGGTTGGTCCCGAGCAGCGCCGGCACCCCGTTGCGCCGGTCCCGCTCCCGCACCGACCCGGCGGCGCAGTCCACCGTCACCACCAGGGCCCGCACCTTGGCCCGCCTCGCCCGCTCCACCACCGCCTCGGTCAGCTCCCGGCTCCCCAGGTGGTACAGCTGGAACCACAGCGGCCCGGTCGTCGCCGCCGCCGCCTCCTCCAGCCGGTGGTTGGACATCCCCGACTGGATGAACACCGTCCCTGCTGCCGCCGCCGCCCGGGCCCCGGCCAGGTCCCCCTCGGGCCGCACCACCCGGGCGCCCCCGCACGGGGCCACCAGCACCGGCATCGACACCGGCTCCCCCAGCACCGTCGTCCCCACCCGCACCTGCTCCGGCCGGGTCCCCCCGCGGGGGCGCAGGAACACCTCGCCAAACGAGGCGGCGTTCGCCCGCATCGTCTGCTCCGTCTCGGCCCCGCCGTCGATGTAGTCGAACACCACCTTCGGCAGCCGCCGCCGGGCCACGACCCGGTAGTCCTCGACGTTCAGCAGCGGTCGCACCACGTTGCCCCTTCCTCAGCCGCCCACCCCGCCGCCCGCCGCCGCGGCACCCGGCTCAGCTCGTCGCCCGCCGTCGGTGGAACAGGCGGTCGCGGGTCATCTTCGGGATCGTCAGGGCGGCCACCAGGACGGCCCCGTAGAAGATCTGCTGATAGTACGCCTGCAGCCCGGCCAGCTGGAGGCCCGCCGTGCCGGTCGCCAGGAAGTACACGGCGATGAACGACCCGAGGGCGTTGATCCGCCCCGGCTTGATCGCCGTCGCTCCCAGGAACACGGCGGCGAACGCCGGCAGGATGTACGAGCTGCCCGCCGTCGGGTCCACGCTGCCGTTCGTCCCGGCGTACGCCACCCCCGCCAGCCCGGCGATGCCGGCACCGATGATGAACGCCCACGCCCGGTACTTGTCCACCTTGATCCCACTCAGCCGGGCCACCTCGCGCGACTGCCCCGTCACCAGCGCCTTCTGGCCGAGCGGCGTGAAGCTGAGCACGTACCACACCACCAGGAAGATGGCCAGCCCGTAGTAGAACTCGAGCGGGATCGACAGGAAGTTGTTGGTGAAGATCCAGTTGGACAGCCCCGTCGACACCACCCCGACCGTGTTGTTGGACGAGATGATGTAGGTCACCCCCGTCACCACCGACTGGGTGCCCAGCGTGATGATGAACGGGTCGCTCTGGAACCACACCACGAAGAAGGCGTTGACCGCCCCGATCACCAGGGCGGCCAGCACCCCGAACACGCAGGCCAGCACGATCGGCACGTTGTGCTGCACGTTCAGCACGGCGATCAGCATCGCCGACAGCCCGAGCGACGCCCCGAGCGACAGGTCCACGAAGTCGCCCATGATCGTCGGCAGGATCACCGCCATCACCAGGATGAACAGCACCGCCTGCGATCCCAGGATGTTCGACAGGTTGCCCACCGACATGAACGTCGACGGCTCGGTCACCCCGAACCCGACGATGATCCCGACGAACCCGATGATCAGCGCATACCGGTCCAGCCGGAACCGCTTGCGGCTCCCCGGAGGCGGGCCGAGATCGGCGTGCGGCGTCCCGGCGTCGGTCGGGGCCGCCGTCGTCTCGAGCGACGTGCTCATCAAACCTCCTCGAACTGCCGCAGCACGGCGGCGCTGATCTCGTCCTCGTCCAGCCCCTCGCCCCCGAGCTCAGCCAGCTGCCGGCCCTGGCAGATCACCAGCACCCGGTCGCACACCTCGGCCAGCTCCCCGAACTCGGTCGTCACCCACACCACCGACATCCCCTCCGCCGCCGCCGCCGTCCGCACGAACCGGTAGATGTCCCGCCGCGCCCCCACGTCGACCCCCTGGGTCGGCTCGTGCAGCACCAGCAGGCGCGGCTTGGCCAGCAGCCACTTGGCCACCACCACCTTCTGCTGGTTCCCCCCCGACAGCGTCCCCGCCGCCACGTCGACCCGAGGCGGCCGCACGTTGAACTCGACGATCCCCTGCTCGGCGATGTCCACCAGCTCACGCCGGTGGAACACCCCCTGGCGGAAGTGGTCGTCCTCGATGAGCATCGTCATGTTCTCCCACACCGTCAGCGGTGCGCTCAGCCCGAGCAGGCCCCGGTCGGCCGGTACCAGGGCGACCCGCTTGCGCACCGCCCGCTCCGGCGTCAGCTGGGACAGCCGCAGCCGCTCCCCGCCGATCCCCAGCGTCCCCCCCCGCCCCCCCCC
>JAKBAA010000135.1 GCA_021809425.1 Actinomycetes bacterium
GATCGACGGGGCGAACCGCAACGACTCGGCCATGCTCGCGCCGACGCTCGACGATGCGCAGAGCCTCTGGCTGCTCGGTGAGATCGAGACGATCTGGCTCGATCGCGGCTACGACTCCGCCGCGACGAGAGGGCGCCTCGCCGAGCGCTCGATCGACGACGCGATCATCGCGAAGAAGCGCAAGCGGGGTACCAAGGAGCCGAAGACGAACCAGCCGATGGGGCTTCGCTGGCCGGTCGAGCGGACGAACTCGTGGCTCTCGAATGTTGGCCAGCTTCGCCGAAACACCGACCGCAGGAGCATCCACCGCGTCGCCCAGCTGTCACCTACGGGGCGACGCGAACGGCAACTTCACTTCACCTCTTCCTCAGCCGGTGCCGCGCTCAGCTACAACGCGCTCAACCAGACGACCAGCATGAAGCCGGCCGGCGGGATGGTGCTCTCCATGGCCTACACCGGGACCGACTCGACGCTGACCAACGGGACCGTCGTGGTGCACGCCTCGGCCCACCACCGTCGTGCGCTCCCGGGCTGGATCAAGCTGTCCGGCCTCGCGACCGCGCCGCGCGCCGCGCGCCGCGCGCTAGCAGGTCGCCAGTCGGCCGCCGGTCCGGCGCGAGCGAGCGCCGGCCCGGCCTCGGGGGCGAACGACCCTAGGCAGCAGGCCATCGGGCGGCCAAGGATCGGGCGATGGCGTTGGCGAGGCCGGCGAGTACGCACCCGCCCGAGCGGCACCGCGGCCACCGCAGCGCATGGCTGCGGGCCGCGGTGCTCGGGGCCGACGACGGGATCGTGTCGACGGCGAGCCTCATGCTGGGGATCGCCGCGGCGCACGGCACGCGCGCCACGATCCTCACCGCCGGGCTCGCAGGGTTGGCGGCCGGCGCCATGGCCATGGCGGCCGGCGAGTACGTCTCGGTCTCCTCACCGCGCGACAGCGAGCGCGCCGACCTGGTGCGGGAGCGGACCGAGCTCGCCACGGCGCCAGCGGAGGAGCTAGACGAGCTCACGCACCTGTACGTCCTGCGGGGGCTCGAGCCGACGCTCGCGCGTCAGGTCGCCGAGCAGCTCAGCGTCCACGACGCCCTTGCCGCCCACGCCCGCGACGAGCTCGGGCTGACCGAGGAGCAGACCGCCCGCCCGCTCCAGGCGGCAGCGGCGTCGGCGGCGTCCTTCAGCGTCGGGGCGATCCTGCCGGTGGTCGCGCTCCTCGCGTCCCCCCGGCCGATTCAGTCGCTGCTCATCGCCGTCGTGGCCGTGCTCGGCCTCGGCGTGCTCGGCTGGGCGGGCGCCCTGGCGGGCGGCGCCCGATGGATCCGGCCGGCGACCCGCGTCGTGCTCGGCGGCGGGCTGGCGATGGCCGTCACCATGGTGGTCGGCCTCCTCACCCACACGGCCGGCGGCTAGGGAACCACCCATCGAGGACCCCTCCGTTCAGCGGGCGACGGTGAACCGCAACCGGTACCGGGCCACCGGCGGGGCGCCCTGCTGGGGCGGGCGCTCCTCGAGGCACAAGGAGGTGAAGCCGGCGCCCGTGGCCCGCAGCACGAAGCGGCTCTCATAGGGGAACCCGACCGTACCGGGTGCGTGGGAAGGGGGGACGACGCTCGAGGCGACGACGCGCACCACCGTGCCGGCCGGTGCCCGCACGACGTGCCAGGAGTACCCGCACGAGATGCAGGTCCCCGCACGAGATGCAGGTCCGCAGTGCCTCCGTGGTCTGCTGGCCCGTCCGCAGGTACACGCGTCGGCCGTTGTCGACGGCGTCGAGCCGTCTCGGTGCACCCCGGGGGGCACCGTGATGTCCACGGCGTAGCGGGACGGCCCCGTCAAGGTGAACGCGTGCAGCGGCGTCAAGCACATGTTGGTGATGGCACCCAGGGAAAGGCAGGTACGGGAGTTGCTGGCGAGCGGGTGACAGTGGACAACAGCGGCCCGTCACGGTCGGAGGGTCGACGAAGGGACGGGAGGAAGCGTGGAGGCGTCGTGACGGTGGCAGAGGGCGGTTCGGGCGCGCCGTGCGACGGTGCCGACGTCCGCGAGGAGGCCTGTGGCCGTGGCGGCACGTGGGGATCAGGGCTGACGCCGTCACCTGCTCGCTCGATGGCGACATCGTCACGAGATCGTCGCTCCTCGACGAGAAGGGACTGCGTGGACACGAGCGCGTGAACGGGAGGGAGCTCCGTGGACGCCGGCGTACGGGAGCGTACGCGGTGGATGACGAGGGTCGTCACGCAGGCTCCGCCCGGGGCCGGTGTGGTGCTTCCGGCGCGTCGAGGTCTCGCCATACTGCCGTTGCGACAAGGAGGCTCGACGTGGCGGACGACGAGCAGCTGGGGTTCCCGGAGCTCATCGACATCTCCACCCTCGCCAAGCTCCTCGGGGTGGGGGAGCGCTACGTGCGGCGCATGATCGCCGAGCGACGGGTGCCGACGGTGAAGGTCGGGCGACTCGTCCGCTTCGACCTCGTAGAGATCCGGCGATGGATCGAGGAGCAGCGGCGACCGGGTGGCGGCTCCTTGTGAGCCGGCGGGCTTCGGCGAGCGGCTCAGCCGGCGGTGGGCGCCTGGGCTGGCGTCGGCACGGCCGGTGCTCGGTTGAAAGCGGAGTAGGTCGTACGGAGGACGAGGCGGTGCCCGCCCTCCATCTCGTCGATCGACGCGCGGTCGACGAGGCCACCGCCGATCGTGACCGACCCGCCGACGACGACCACACCGGCGCCGCCGAGATGGGAACGGTAGGTCCAGGTGTCATGGAGCCTGCGGAAGTCCTGCCCGAGGCGGGCGGCGACGAGCGGGCCGAACGACACGCTCTGCGCCGGCGGGAGGTCGAGGGTCCAGCGCAGGTGTTGGCGCGTCCGGAGGTAGCCGAATACGCCCGGGAGGCGCCGTGATCCGACGAGGGTGTCGTACTCCCAGTCGCCGATGATGACCGGGCGGGTCGAGATGGACTGCCCTCGGGCGGTCGACGTGGGCGGGCTCACCGGGCCTTCCCAGCGGTCCGGCGCCTCGTAGACGGCCGGCGTGCTCGCACCAGGGAGCGAGTCACGGATCTCGACGCTGCGGACCGCCATCGTCGCCGTGATGGCCCGGGCGAGCGGTGCCGGGAGCGCCGACGTCCTCGGGAGCGGCTCAATGGCCACCCCGATGGCGATGGCGACGAGGACGGCGAGGGCCGTCAGGAGGAAGCCGCGCACGACGCAGGATCCTACGTAGCCTCACCGCCTGAACGCTGCGTGGACCGCCGTGCTCGCCCGTCGTTCGTGGGTCTCGGCGAGTCGCTCCCCGAAGGCGACGGCGATCGCCTCGTCGAGCTCGGGGAACAGGTGCCCGTAGCGGTCGAGGGTCACGTTGATCGACGAGTGGCCCATCCGGTGCTGGATCGCCTTCGGGTGGGCGCCTGCGGCGATGGCGAGCGCCACGCATCCCGGCGTCGACGGCGAGGTAGAGGAGCGCCCGGTAGCGCGCCGGGTGGTCCTCGGCGAGCCCGACCGCCTGGTCCCAGTCGAGGAAGACCATCTCCCGCGCCGGCGAGCGCGGCGAGCGCGGCGAGCGCACTCGGGTGCACGGGTTCGTGACCATCTTCTCCTTCTCGACGGCCACCCGAAGCATCCGCCGGCGGGTCCGGTAGTGGCGGTGAACCGAGCTCGGGGCGAGCCAGCGGCCCCGGTCCATCTCGACGCGCACCTCCCGGAGGAACCGCTCGGCGACGGCTCGGCCGGCGAAGGTCTTCGAGTGCCGGCGACTGAGGGGGTCGTAGTAGCGGGCGCGGGAGCTCTTCCCGCGCTGTCGATCTGTGGCACGTCCCGTCCTCGGTTGACCCCTGGGACTTTCTTGGACACACGGTGGCCCCAAAAAAGAGGGGTTCCTGAGGGGTTCCAGGGGTCACTGCCGGTCTGTCGTGGACAGATCGAAAATGGCCCCTGACCAGCCACGATACTGCGAGAAGTCCTGGAGGCGGCGCCGGGAATCGAACCCGGGTACAGGGCTTTGCAGGCCCTTGCCTAAACCACTCGGCCACGCCGCCAGTAGAGGAACACCCTAGTAAAGCCGGCGAGGTGCCGATGACCGCCCGCTCGGCCAGCTGGGCGGAGAAGGGGAGGAGGGGAGGAGGGGAGCCAGGGTGTGCGCAGGCGACGGCGGGAACCTGCCAATGCCCGGATCCGACGCCCGGTGCGAACGCCCGGCAACGACGCCAGGTGCGGACGCCCGGTGCCGACGCCCAGGGGTCAGGCGCCGACGGCGTGGAAGCCGCCGTCGACGTGGACGATCTCGCCGGTGGTCTTCGGGAAGTAGTCGGACAGCAGCGCCACGCAGGTGCGGCCGACGGCATCGGTGTCGGCGCGGACGTCCCAGCCGAGCGGGGCCCGCGTGGTCCAGGCCGACTCGAACTGCTCGAAGCCAGGGATCGACTTGGCGGCGACCGACCGGAGCGGGCCGGCGGCGACGAGGTTGACCCGGACGCCCGACGGTCCGAGGTCGCGGGCGAGGTAGCGGGCGAGCGACTCGAGCGCCGCCTTGGCGACCCCCATCCAGTCGTAGGCGGGCCAGGCGACGGTGGCGTCGAAGTCGAGCCCGACCACGCTCGCGCTGTCGGCCTGCTCGAGCAGCGGAAGGAAGGCGCCGGCCAGCGTCTTCAGCGAGTAGGCGGACACCTCGATCGCCGTCGCCACGTCCGGCCAGCCGGCCGCCAGGATGCCCTGACCGAGGCAGGCTGCCGGAGCGAAGCCGATGGCATGGAGCAACCCGTCGAGCCGGCCGAAGCGCTCCCCGACGGCGCTGACCGCCGCGGCCACCTGTTCGGCATCGGTCACGTCGAGCTCGAGCACCTCGGGCTCGCCCGGCAGCCGCCGGGCCGACCGCTCGGTGAGCGACCTACCGCGCCCGAACCCGGTGAGCAGCAGGGTGGCCCCTTCGGCGATCGCCCGCTCGGCTACGGCGTACGCAAGGGAGTCGCTGGTCAGCACGCCCGTGACGAGCAGTCGCTTCCCCTCGAGCAGCCCCATGACCTCGACCTCCCCTCGTGCGCGTGGCACGCCACCTGCGTGCCCGGCCGTCCGGGACGGCCGCCGGACACTAACCGGCGCCGATCGCCCGCTGCCTCGGTGCCGCCCCGCTCGACCGGGCCGACAGCTCGCGGTACAGCCGGGCCGTCTCCGGGTGCACCCGTCCGAGCGGGTCCCCGTCGATCTCGAGGGCAAGGGCCAGGTGTCGCAGCGTCTCCTCCACCCGGCCGAGGTCGCCTGCCGCGGCGCCCGCCCGCATGAGCGCCCGGTGGAGGCGCTCGTCCCAGGGCACCGCACGCAGTCCCTGCTCGGCCGCCCAGGCGGCCTCGTCGGGGCGCCGTTCGGCGAGCAGGGCCGCCGAGGTGCGCAGGGCGCAGTCGGTCAGCACCCGCTCGACCTCGGCGGCGTGGCCTTCCACCTGGGTCCATCCGGCGTCGCGCAGCCCGGTGAACGGCCGCCCCCGCACGAGCGCCAGCGCCTCCCGCCACTGCTCCGGCCCGGCCGACGGCGCGGCCAGCACCCGGGCGCGTCCCCAGTCGGTCCGCACGTCGGCCAGCTGGTGGCGGTCGCCGTCACGCCGTAACCGGGGGCGCCCGTCCGGGGCGAACCCGAGCAGCCGTCGCAGCTCGGACAGCCGGTTGGCGATCGTCTGCGGCGGCACCGCCCGCTCCGGCCACAGCGCCTCCGCCCACACCCGGCTCGGCGCCCCGCCCTCGTGCAGGACCAGGTACACGGCCAGCTCGGTCAGCTTCGGGTGACCGGAGAGCCCAGCCGCAGCGCCCCGCACGGTCACCGGGCCGAGCACGTCGAGCTCGGCCACCGCCGTCTCGACCGCCGCCGCTCTGCCGATCGCTTCGCCGACCGGTCCCGACACCGCCATCCCGATCGTCGCCGTCGCCGTCGCCGTCACCGGTCGGCCGCCGTCGGCTCGCGGCTCGGCGTCGTCGACCACCACCTCCTCCCGGCACGCTTCGCACCGGCCGCCGACCACCACGGCGACCCCCTGGCGTCGGGCGGCCGCCTCGACGAGGGCCACCACCCCGGACGGCTCGCTGCCTGCCGCGTCCGGACCGACGAGCACCACCACCGCCTGCCCGGCACGTGCCTCGGCGACGAGCGCCCGGGCTTCACCGCAGCTCCCCACCCGCGCGGTCACCCCTGCCGCCCCGTCCGGCTGCCCCGCCACCGGCAACCGGACGGTGGTCGCCCCTTCGACACCCCCGAGCACCACGAGCAGCCCACCGTGGCCGCCGATCGCCGGGCGCAGCTCGTCCTCCGCCCGGCACAGCATCGCCTCCACGGCGTCCCGCTGGCCGACCACGCTCGTCGAGCCGGCGGCGACCACGTCGAGCAGGGTGCGCCGTGGCCCGTCCTGGCGCAGCGTCAACACCAGGTCCGTCGGTGGCCAGCCGGGCCGACCTGGCGTCCCGGTGGCGTCGGGCGAGCGCGTCAAGGAAGACCTCCCCGTCACTGCCGCACGCCCCCGTGCCGCTTGCCGCCATGATGCCCGGTGGGCTACCTCTCTGCCTACCGGCGGCCGGCAGGGCACCGGCGGCCGGCAGGGCACCGGCGGCCGGCAGGGCCCCCGGCGGCCGGCAGGGCACCG
>JAKBAA010000136.1 GCA_021809425.1 Actinomycetes bacterium
ACGATCCCCCGCCGTGGACCGGCGCAGCTTCCTCCGCGGCGCCGGGGCGCTCCTCGGCACGGCGGTGGCCGGCGCGACCGTGTCGGCGTGCGGCGGTGGGGCTGCGGCCCCGGCGGCCCCGGCGGCGCCGGCGGCCGGGCGTCCGCGCCCGCGCCGGCGCGTCGCCCGGCAGGTGGCGGTGCGCGAGGTGGACGGCCTGCCGGTCGCCGACTGGCTGGTCGAGGAGAACCGTCGGCCGGGGACGCCGCCGGCGCGCTGGGTCGTCCCGCCGGGCCCGTCGCCGGCCGGCTACCCGGCCCCGATCGAGGGCTACGCCGACCAGGTGAGCTACGTGCACGGCGACGAGGTCCGCCTGCAGGTCAACACGGCGGCTGCCTCGTTCCGGGCCGAGGTGTACCGGGTCGGCTACTACCAGGGCAACGGGGCCCGGCTCGTCGCCACGACGGGCGACCGGCCGGGCAAGGTCCAGGCGATCCCGTCGCCGGCCGGCGGGGTGAACCTGATCGAGTGCCGCTGGCCGACCTCGGTCGGCCTCGAGGTCGGGCCGGGGTGGGCGCCCGGCCAGTACCTGGTGCTGCTGGTCGGGAGCGGCGGGGAGCGCCACTACGTCCCGTTCACCGTGCGCGACGATGCGAGCACGGCGGCGTTCGCCGTGCAGAGCTCGGTGGCGACCTGGCAGGCGTACAACCTGTGGGGCGGCTACTCGCTGTACGGGGGCGCGCCGAGCGGGGCGCTGGCGGACCGGGCGAGGGTGGTGTCGTACGACCGGCCCTATCGCGGCCCGGACACCCAGGGGTCGGGGGACTTCCTCGGCAACGAGCTGCCCTTCGTGTACCTGGCCGAGCGGCTCGGCCTGGACGTGACCTACTGGACCGACCTCGACCTGCACGCCCGCCCGGAGCTGCTCCGGCGGCACCGGTGCCTCGTGAGCCTCGGTCACGACGAGTACTGGTCGTGGCAGATGCGCTTCGACGGGGCCGCCGCAGCGCTGGCGGAGGGGTGCAACCTGCTGTTCCTCGGGGCCAACGCCTGCTACCGGCAGATCCGCCTGGCCCCGTCGGCGAGCGGCGTGGCCGACCGGCGGGTGATCTGCTACAAGGACTACGCCGCCGATCCGATCGACCGGACCGACCCGAAGCTCGCCACCGGGTCGTCGTGGGCGACCGACGCCCCGGGCTACCAGTACCCCGAGAGCGAGCTGATCGGGTCGATGTACCGCGCCTACGGGGCCGCGGCCCCGCTCGTGGTGGCCGACGCCTCGTCGTTCGTGTTCGCCGGGACCGGCCTGCGGGACGGCGACGTGGTGCACGGGGCGGCCGGCAACGACGTGGTGGGCTCGGAGTTCGACGCCTTCGAGCCGGGCCTACCCGGCCCGCGCAACGTGGACGTGCTGTGCCACTCGCCGACCGACAGCGTGGTCGGGCAGGGGTACTCGGACCTCACCTACTACAGCCACGCCGGCGGGGGGGCCGTCCTCGACACGGGCACGGCCCGCTGGGTCGAGCTGCTGTGGGACGGCAGCCGGCCGCTCCAGGGGGCCCTGTCGTTCGGCAGGTCGCCGGCGCGGGCGACGCTGACGGCGGTCACGCTCAACGTGCTGCGCGCCTTCGGTGCCGGCCCGGCCGGCCGGCGCCACCCCTCGAGCGGCACGTGGCGCCGCTTCTACACCGCCGCCGGCCCGGTGCCGGTGCCGGTCGAGGCCTGAGCCGCCTCGGGGAGGCCCGCCAGCGGATCGGGGGCGCGGAGGTCGGCGCCGCGGGTCTCGTGCACGGCGAGGGCGAGCACGGCGGCGGCGCCGAGACCGAGGGCCATGAGCACGCTGACGGCTCCCCCGATCGAGCCGATCGCGCCGCCCTTCGCCCCGAGCAGCCCGACGAGGGCGGGCCCGGCGAGGGCGCCGGCGTTGGCGAAGCCGTTGCCGACGACCGCCGAGGCCTGGGCCCGCAGCCGTGTCGGGAACGACTCGGCCGACAGCGCCGACAGGGCCGGGTCGACGCCGAGCCCGAAGAAGACGGCGGCGAGCAGCAGCGGCACGCTCGCCGCCTCGCTCGACACCTGGAACAGGGCGGCGCCGAGGCCGCAGCCGGCCAGGATGAAGGCCACGGCCACCGGCCGGCGACCGAAGCGGTCGACGAGCCGGCCGCAGGTGGCGAAGCCGAGGGTTCCGAGGGCGTAGGCCGTGCCGAGGTCGAGGGCGACCAGCCCGGTCGAGAGATGGTGGACGTGCTCGGCGTAGTACACCCACCACCCGGCACCGGCGGTCACGGGCACCTTCACGAGCAGGTTGACGGCGCCGAGGGTCGCCACCCGGCGGCCGAACGGCCGGGCGAGGCAGTCGGCGAGGCGCGGCCGGGTGGTGGCCCCGGCTGCGGCCGCCCGGAAGGCGCCCGTCTCGCGCAGGCCGGCCCGGGCTCCGGCCAGCAGCAACGCCGGGGCGGCGCCGACGAGGTAGAAGGCCCGCCAGCCGAGGCCGGCGTGGAGCAGCCCCGCACCGAGCAGGACCGCCGTGAAGATGGCCCCGAGCGGTCCGGCCAGGAGCAGCCGGCCGAGCGCCCGGCCGCGCCGGGCCGGCGGGGTCTCCTCGGCGACGACGAGCACCGCCAGGGCGTACTCCGAGCCGAGCGCCACCTGGGCGAGCCCTTGGAGGAGGGCGAAGCTCCACACCGAGGTGGCGGCGGCCGTCGCCGCCGTGAGGGCGGCGTAGGCCCCGAGCGACACGAGCAGCACCGGCCGGCGGCCGACCCGGTCGGCCCGGCGGACGACCAGGAAGGCCACGAACTGCCCGGCCGCGATCGGCACCGACAGGGCGCCGATGGCGGCGACGCCGACGTGGAACGCCCGCTGGAGCTGCGGCAGGAGCAGCGCCCGCAGCTGCCCGTCGTAGCCGTTGAAGAACGCCGCCGGCAGCAGCAGCAGGTCGAGGCGCCGCCGGTAGGCCGAGTCGACGTCCCTCCGGCCGGGCACCGCCTGACCCTATCGGGCGCGCCGTCCGCCCCCCGGGCGCGTCACGGCCCCGGGTGGCCGGTCGGCCGAAGCCTCCCGAACAGCCCGGGGCCGCAGACCCGAGGGTCGATCCCGAGCAGCTCGCCGTCGCGAGCCACCCGCCCGACGCCTATGGCGCCGGTCCGGCGTGCCAGCGGTCACGAGGGACCGGGCGTGCCACCGGGGGTCACCCCCGCCTCGAGCTGCGGTCTCGGACGCACGTCGGGTGCCCGTCGGCACCCTCGCTGGCAGCCGGTCGGCCGCCGCTCTCGCTCGCCTTCGTCGTTCACTCTCGGCAATTGCAGTCTCCCCCCGGGCCAAACATGCGTCAAGGGCAATGAAAGAAATACAGAGGTTGTCGACAGGAGGAAGGCGATTTCCCATGGTTTTCCCCAACATCGTCACCGGCTCGTCCACAGGGGGCGGCGGTGGCGGGCCGGCGGAGTGCCAGCGCGGGTGTGCCAGCGCGGGTGTGCCAGCGGGCGGCGAGGCGGGGCCGTCGCCGGGCGGGACGCTAGGTGTGGTCGCCGCCAGCGCGGATCTCGTCGAAGCGACGGTCGTGCATGACCTCGACGATCGACTCGCCGGCCCGGACGGCGTCGGCCATGGCCGCCTCGCGGGCGACGACGGCCTCGGCGAGGTTGACCACCTCGCCGGCGCGATCCTTCGCGACGAAGACGACGCCACTGGCGTCGGCGACGACGTAGTCGCCCGGGGCCACCGGGACCCCGCCGATCGTGACGGGCTCGTTCCAGGCCTCCTCCACGATGCGCCCCCGGGCGGTCACGGGGACCCCGGCACGGGCGAAGACGGGGAAGCCGAGGCGGCGGGCGTCGTCGAGATCCCGGCAGGCGCCGTCGACGACGACGCCGGCGACGCCGCGGACGGAGGCGGCGAGCGACAGGATGCCGCCCCAGGCGGACACGTCGAGGCGGCCGCGGTGGTCGACCACGATGACGTCGCCGGGGGCGGCGCCGGCGATGGCCTGCGCGCCGAGGTGGGGGCGCGGCTTGTCGTCGCGGCGCGGGCCGACCTTGACGGTGACGACCCGGCCGGCCACCCGCCGGTCGGGGGCGCCGAGCGGCGACAGGCCGAGGACGACGCCGTGCAGGCCGAGGCGGTCGAGGGCGTCGGAGACGGCGCAGGTGTCGACGGCGGCCAGCCGGGCGGCGATCCCGTCGGGTGCTCCTCCTGCCATCGCCCGTCCCCTCTCGGCTGCGACCCGTGACCGGCGGGACGGTACCATGCGACCGTCGGGGAGGGGCCGGCCCCCCGCTACGCTCGGGGGCCGACCGACGGCCCGCGGCGCGGGCGTCCCGATCCACAAGGCCGGAAGGGGACCGATGACGGAACGTGTCGGGTTCGATCTCGCACGGATGGAGTACGGCGGCCACCCGGTCGTCTTCGTGTACGGCGAGATCGACGTCCTCACGGCGCCCCGCCTGCACGAGACGTTGCAGGAGGTCGTGGCGGAGTCGCCCCGCACGCTGCTGGTGGACCTGGCGAACGTGACCTTCATCGACTCGACCGGCCTCGGCGCGCTGGTGGTGGCGCACCGTCACCTCGAGGAGCGGGGCGGCAAGCTCCGCCTCGTCTCGGTGCCGCCGCCCGTCGCCCAGGTGCTCGAGGTGACCGGGCTGAACAGCCGGTTCGAGGTGTACGCCGACATGGACGCCGCCGGCGAGAGCCGCCCGGAGCCGCCGTCCGGCGCCTAGCCAGGCACGGCCGCTCCCCCGCCGGGTGAGCCGCGGCAGACGCGCCGCGCCCGGTCAGGGCGCGCTACACCCGGTCGGGGCGCGCCGCGGCCGGTCAGGGCGAGCGGTCGACGGGACCGCCGACACGGCGGTGCTCGACGCCAGCGGCACCGGCGACGAGGACGTCGGAGGTGAGCGACGGCTCGAACAGGCCGTGGTCGACCACCCCGGGCGTCGCGTCCAGCCGGGCCGCCGCCGCCGCCGGGTCGTCGAGGGGGCCGAACCAGTCGGCGAGCACACCGCCGTCGGGGCTGCGGCGGTCACGAAGGCGCACGTCGCCGAGCCGGGCGAGGGTGGCCGGGAGCCCGAAGGCCACGAGCTCGACCGGGACGGGCGGGCGGAGCGCGGCGACCGGCTTGTCGGACGAGACGATCACGACGAAGCGGCGTGCGGCTGCGGCCACGATGCGCTCGCGGGTGTGGGCACCGCCGCCGCCCTTCACCAGCCAGCCGTCCGGCGCCACCTGGTCGGCGCCGTCGACGGCCAGATCGAGACGGGCCAGGTGGTCGAACGGCTCGACGGCCAGCCCGAGGGCGCTCGCGGCGGCGGCGGTGGCCGGTGAGGTGGCCACGCAGCGCAGCCGCAGCTGCCGCCGGGCGAGGGCCGGGAGGAAGTAGGCGACGGTGGAGCCGGTGCCGAGCCCGACGGCCATCCCGTCCTGGACGAGCGCAGCCGCCGCCTCGGCCGCCGCCCGCTTCTCGTCGTCGATCGTCACGACCGCATTCTGCCGCCGGGCCTGCCCGACTGCGAAGGTGAGACGCCACCTTGCAGCTCCCAGCGGGCGCACAGACAACCTGGAGCCGCGCCCCAGCTCGACTGGATAGCCTGCGCGCCATGGCCCTTCCGATCGTCCGCTCCCGCCCGGCGCTGAGCGCACAGGTCGCCGCCGTGGCCCTGCTCGCCGGCGGCGTCGGCGTCGGCGCCGCCAGCTTCGTCCCGGCATATCTCGGCGGCATCTCGCTCGCCTCGCAAGCAGACCAGGCGATGGGGCACGCCGTGCCGCTCGCCGGGTTCGCCCTGGCGACGGTGCTCGCCGTGCTCGCCCGCCCGGCCGCCGGCTCGGGCCGGCCGCCGCTCGGCCTGCCCGGCGTGCTCGGCCTCGGCGTGGCCGCCGTCGACCTCGGCCTCATCGTGACCGACCTCGGCCAGGCGGCGGCCGGGACGACCGCCGGCGACGGCCTCGTCCTGACGGTGCTCTCGTGGGCGCTGTGCGCCGCCGGCAGCCTGCTCGCCCTGCACCCGAGCCTGCTGCGAGGCGAGCGCCGCGCTGCTCGCCGGCCCGGGCGGGCCGACGTCGTCGGGGCGCTGCTCGTGGCCGTCGTCGGCTTCGCTGTCGCCGGGCTGTTCGCCCCGGCCTGGGACCGTTACGTGGTCGACCTCCAGGCCCTCCACCGGGTGACGGTCGTGACGGCCGGCAACGCCTTCAGCCAGCCGGGGGCCATGATCGCCGGCAGCGTCATCGTGATGGTCGCCGTGGCGGCCGTCGCCGTCGTCGGGGGCGTCCTCCGCCAGGCCAAGGTGGCCGCGACCCTCCTCGCCGGCGCCGCCATCGTCCTCGCCGGGCAGATCGCCTCGGCGCTCGTGCAGTGGCGCATCCCGATGCCGCCCGCCACCTTCGGCCTCGACCCGGCACGGGCGGCTGCGCTCGGCCTGCACGTCCAGGCCGGGTTCACGGTGTCGTTCTACCTCTTCTGTGTCTTCGTGGCGCTGCTCGCTCTGCTGGCCCTCGCCCGCGTCGCCGGCGACCGGCGGCCCCGGGAGCTGCCGGCCGCCGACCTCCCCGCCGACCTCCCCGCCGGCTGGCCCGCCGGCTGGCCCGGCTCGCCCGCCGCCCCCGTCCGGGGCTCGGCCCCCTAGGGC
>JAKBAA010000137.1 GCA_021809425.1 Actinomycetes bacterium
TAGACGAAGCTGAACGCCGGGCCGGCGCAGACCGCGAGGACCGCCCGCCCGGCGGGGCGGGCAGCGGGCGGTGCCGGCACCTGGCGTGCCGGGGCGCGGCGCGCCATGCCGAGCAGGCCGTCCAGGTCGAGGGCGCCGTCGATGAGGGCTGCCAGGACGGCGAGCGAGCCGAGCACCTCGGCGGGGCGCTCCGCCACCGGGACGAGACCGAGGTGGCGCTCGCGCCAGGCGAGCCGGTCGTCCCGGGGGAGGGCGCCGAGGACCTCGACCCCGAGCGGCGCAAGGGCGTCACGGAGCAGCTGGACGTGGCCCGGGCCCCCGACCCGGTTGAGGACCACCCCGGCCAGGTCGATGCCGGGATCGAACGTGCGAAATCCGTGCACGAGCGCCGCCACCGAGCCACTCATGGCGGAGCCGTCGACGACCAGCACGACGGGCGCCTCGAGCACCCGGGCCACCTCGGCCGTGGAGCCGGCGATGCCGGCGCCGGCCCCGTCGAAGAGCCCCATGACGCCCTCGACGACGAGGACGTCGGCGCCGTCGCCGGCGGCGGCGGCGAGGCTCGCCAGCAGGTCGGTGCCGTGCAGGGTGGGATCGAGCGAGCGGCCCGGACGGCCCGCGGCGAGGCCGTGGTAGCCGGGATCGATGAAGTCGGGTCCCACCTTGGCGGCGGCCACACGCACCCCCCGCTGGCGGAGGGCGGCCATGACGCCGGTCGCCACGGTGGTCTTGCCGACGCCCGAGTGGGTACCGGCGACGACGACCCGAGGGGGCAGGTGGGGCATCGGGACAGCCTCGCGCGTCGAGCGCGGCGCGCGAGGTGGCGGGCGCATCGAGCAAGCTGGAGCGATGACCGTCGCCCCGGGGCCGTGTCCGAGGTGAGGACGCTTGCCGGTCCAGAGGGTGGGGCGCGCCTGTCGGCCACGCTCGCCCAGGTGTCGGCGCGGCTGGCCTACCTCCGCTGGACGCTCGACCCGCCGAGCCCCGCCGATGCGGGGAGCGAGCCGCGCGACGGCGACTGGCTCGCCTGCGAGGAGCTCGTGGCGGCCCCGGCTCGGCTACGGCAGGTGATCCTGGCGACCGGCCGCCAGCTGGGCACCGGCTCCGAGGCGGTGGCCTCGTCGCTCTTCGTGCTCGCCTACGCCTACCGGGTGCTCGTGTTCGCCGTCGCCGGCCTCACCCTCGACGGGGTGGTGCCGCCGTCGGGGGCATCCTCGATGGCGGTGGGTCTCTCCCGCGGCAGGCCGTCGCTCGTTGGGTATCGGGGCGGCCGCGTGGTGGACCTCGGGGTTGCTCCCGAGCTCCTCCCCGAGCGGCTCGCGGAGCCGGCGCTGCGCCGGGCGGCGCTCGCGGTGCTGCTCGACGAGGCGGTTGCCGGTCACCTCCACCTGCTCGTCCAGGCGACGTCGGCCGGGCTCCGCGTCGGGCGGCGCCTGCTGTGGGGCAACGTCGCCGCCTCGGCGGCGGTGGCGTTCCGGACGATGGAGGGGCTGCTCGGTCCGTGGGTCCGCCCGCTCGGCGAGTCCTTCTTCCTCGAGGCCCCCGCCGAGCTGCAGGGCCAGGGCAGCTTCCTGCTCGTCGAGGCGGGCAACCGTCACGGGTGGTTCTGGGAGCGTACGAGCTGCTGCCTCAACGATCGGCTGCCACAGAAGGTGCGCTGCGGTGACTGCAGCACGACACCGGTCGACGAGCGTCGAGCTGCCTATCGGCGGTCCCTCCTCGGCGACGAGGGGCAGCGGTAGCGGGGCCGTCCCGCAGTTTGCGAGCCGGACGGGGCAGGTGGGCGACCTCGTTCGGTTGGGTGCCCCCGGCAGGATTCGAACCTGCGCACCCGGCTCCGGAGGCCGGTGCTCTATCCCCTGAGCTACGAGGGCTCGTCGGATCGTCCCGGCCAGGGTGACCTGGCGGGTCGACGCGCGTCCAGTTGCATCGTAGCCGGCCGGTCGACCATCCTCGTCCGGTCATGGAGACGTCGACGGAGGGGCCGCCGGACGAGGCGGCGGGGCCGCCGAGCGAGGAGCCGATCGGGGGGCACCTGCTGCCGTCGACGGCCTCGACGGGAGCGGACGGCGGGCTGACGGTGGGCGGCTGCTCGCTGGTGGAGCTGGCCGAGACGTACGGGACGCCGCTGTTCGTGTACGACGAGGCCCACCTGCGCGCCCGGGCGGCCGAGGCGCGTGCGGCGTTCGACGACGGGGTGGCCTACGCCTCGAAGGCGTTCCTGTGCAAGGCGATGGCCGGGCTCGCCGCCGAGGCGGGGCTGGCGGTGGACGTGGCGACGGGGGGGGAGGCAGCCGTGGCGCTGGCCGGGGGGGCGCGCCGGCTGGTGTTCCACGGCAACAACAAGTCGACGGACGAGCTGCGGCTCGCACTGGAGCTGGCGGAGGCGACGGTGGTGGTCGACGCCTTCGACGAGATCGACCGGCTGGCGCGCCTCGTGGGTGACGGCCGGACGGCGCCGCTCCGGGTGCTGCTCCGGGTGAACCCGGGGGTGGAGGCGCACACCCACGCCCACGTGATGACCGGACAGGAGGACTCGAAGTTCGGGTTCTCGCTCGCCTCGGGCGCCGCCGAGGCGGCGGCCGACCGACTCGCCGGGCTCGACGGGGTGGAGCTGGCCGGCGTCCACGCGCACGTCGGGAGCCAGATCTTCGGGCTCGAGGCGTTCGAGCTCGAGGTGGCTCGGCTGGTCCCGCTGGTCGACCGGTTCGGGCTGTCGGAGCTGTGCGTCGGTGGCGGGCTCGGCGTGGCCTACCTCAACGGGGAGTCGGCCCCGACGATCACCGAGTGGGCGGCCGGGCTGCGGTCGGCGTGCCGGGCGGCCGGGCTGCCGTCCGGTGTCCGGCTCACGGCAGAGCCGGGGCGGGCGATCGTGGCGACGGCCGGCTGCACGCTGTACCGGGTCGGCACCATCAAGGCGCTGCCGGGGATCCGGACGTACGTGTCGGTGGACGGCGGGATGAGCGACAACCCGCGCCCGGTCCTGTACGGGAGCGGGTACGAGGCGTTCCTGCCCCGCGCCCCCGGCGCCGCCCGGCCGCTCGCCGCCCGGGTGGTGGGCAAGCACTGCGAGAGCGGGGACGTGCTCGTGGCCGAGGCCCGCCTCCCCGAGGACCTCGCCGTGGGCGACGTGCTGGCGACGCCGGTGACGGGGGCGTACGGGTTCGCCATGGCGTCCAACTACAACCGACTTCCCCGGCCACCGGTGGTGTTCGTGGCCGGGGGGGCGGCCCGCGTGGTGGTGCGGCGGGAGACGGTCGACGACCTGCTGCGCCTCGAGCCGTGACGAGCCCCGGCCCGGCGGGGCGTCCCGACCGGGATCGCCACGGTGCCGGCGTGCGCTCCGCTACCTTTGCCGGGTGACCGAGGACGCGATGGCCCCGTCGGGTGACGGCCGGCGCCGCGTGCGGGTGGGGGTGCTCGGCTGCGGCAACGTCGGCGGGGCGCTCGTCGAGCTGGTCGACGCCGAGGCGGACGCCATCGCCGAGGCCACCGGCGTCCACCTCGAGGTGACGCGGGTGGCCGTGCGCAACCTGGCGAAGCAGCGCACCTCGCCGGTCGGTCCGGACCGGCTGACCCACGACGCGCACGCCGTGGCGACCGACCCCGACGTCGACGTCGTGGTCGAGCTGATCGGCGGGATCGAGCCGGCGCGCAGCCTCGTCGCCGACGCCCTGAAGGCCGGCAAGGCGGTGGTGTCGGCCAACAAGGAGCTGCTGGCCAACGTGGGCGCCGAGCTGTCGGCGGTGGCCGAGGCGGCCGGGCGCCCGCTGCGCTTCGAGGCGGCCGTGGCCGGCGCCATCCCGCTGGTGCGGGCGCTCCAGGTGTCGCTCGCCGGAGAGCGCGTACGGCGCGTCGTCGGGATCGTCAACGGGACGACCAACTACGTCCTGACCCGCATGAGCGACGAGCGCATCCCCTACGCCGAGGCGCTCGCCGAGGCGCAGCGGCTCGGCTACGCCGAGCGCGACCCGGCGGCGGACGTGGAAGGGTTCGACGCCTCGGCGAAGGCGGCCATCCTGGCGACGCTCGCCTTCCACGTCGAGGTGGTCGCCGGCGACGTCTACCGGGAGGGGATCGAGGCGATCGAGGTCGACGACATCGACTTCGCCCACCGGCTCGGCTACGAGGTGAAGCTGCTGGCCATCGCCGAGCGGGTCGAGGGTGGCAGGGGCGCCGGGCAGGTCGCCGTCCGGGTCCACCCGGCGATGGTGCCGGCCGACCACCCGCTCGCCGGGGTGCGCGGCCCGTTCAACGCCGTGTTCGTCGAGGGCGAGGCGGCCGGCGAGCTGATGCTGTACGGGCGCGGCGCCGGCGGCCGGCCGACGGCGAGCGCCGTGCTCGGCGACCTCGTCGAGGTGGCCCGGTCGCTCGGGACCGCCCCTGCCCCGACGCTGCGCCGCCGCCCGGCGGTGCTCAGCCCGATCGACGAGCTGCGTACCCAGTACTACCTGACCGTCGACGTCGTCGACCGGCCGGGCGTGCTCGCCCAGGTGGCTGCCGCCTTCGGGGCGCACGGCGTGTCGATCCGGTCGATGGAGCAGGTGGGCCTGGGCGACGAGGCGCGCCTCGTGTTCATAACCCACACGGCGCGCGAGGCCGACGTGCAGGCGACCCTCGCCGAGCTCGGCGCCCTCGCCGCCGTGGAGCGGGTGGGGGGGATGCTGCGGGTGGTCGGCCCCGAGCGGGACGGCCCCGGTCGCCACCGGGCCCGGGAGCACGGGCACCACCGTGAGAGCTGAGGGAGACGTGACGCCCATGACGGCCGCCGGCGGCGCATGGCGGGGCCTCATCGAGGCCTACCGCCCGTTCCTGCCCGTCACCGAGGCGACGCCGGTCGTCACGCTGCACGAGGGCAACACCCCGCTCGTCCCGGCACCGCGCCTGTCCGATCGGCTGCAGGCCGAGGTCTACCTGAAGGTGGAGGGGGCCAACCCGACCGGGTCGTTCAAGGACCGGGGCATGACCCTCGCCATCTCGAAGGCGCGCGAGGAGGGGGCCGAGGCGGTCGTGTGCGCCTCGACCGGCAACACGTCGGCCTCGGCGGCCGCCTACGCCGCCCGCGCCGGGATGAGCTGCGTGGTGCTCATCCCCGAGGGCCACATCGCCCTCGGCAAGCTGGCCCAGGCGCTCGTCCACGGGGCGAAGGTGCTGCAGATCCGCGGCAACTTCGACGTCGCCCTCGAGATCGTCCGGGAGCTGCCGAGCCGGGCTCCGATCGTGGTGGTCAACTCGGTCAACCCGTTCCGCATCGAGGGGCAGAAGACGGGGGCGTTCGAGATCGTCGACGCCCTCGGCGACGCCCCCGACGTCCACTGCATCCCGGTGGGCAACGCCGGGAACATCACCGCCTACTGGCGTGGCTACTGCGAGTACCGCGCCGCCGGTCGCTCGAGCCGGCTGCCGCGGATGTGCGGCTTCCAGGCGGCAGGTGCGGCGCCCATCGTCGAGGGCCGTCCGGTCGCCCACCCCGAGACGATCGCCACGGCGATCCGCATCGGCAACCCGGCCTCGTGGTACGGGGCGACCGCCGCGGCGAGCGAGTCGGGCGGCACGATCGCTGCCGTGACCGACGAGGAGATCCTCGCCGCCTACCGCCTCCTTGCCACCGAGGAGTCGGTGTTCTGCGAGGCGGCCTCGGCAGCCTCGGTCGCCGGCCTGCTCAAGATGGGGGTTCCGGAGGGAAGCCGGGTGGTGTGCGTGCTCACCGGCCACGGTCTGAAGGACCCGGACCTCGCCATCAGCCAGGTGTCGGTCCCCGACGCCGTCGACGCCACCCCGGGGGCCGTCGACGCCGCCCTCGGCCTGTAGCGACGGGCCGCCGACCGGAGCAGCGCCGGCACCGGTATCCTTGGGGCAAGACGCACCTCGCCCTGCCGGGACGAGCGCGTCGCGGCAGATGGTGCGCCCGGTCAGGATGGTTGCCTGGAAGGGGACCAGCCGATACACTGCCGCTACCACCTCCCGTCCCGGACGGCAAGCGGGGCGCGTGCCGGGTCCAGGCGGAGGGCGGGAGATCCCGACGGGATCGAGACTCCGTTTGACCTCCGAGGTGCCCGATGGGCGCCGTGGACGTTTTCTGACGCTCCCGAGCCCGCACGGCGCCACGGCGCTCCTCACCCGCAGGCGCGGGCCGAGCAGCGAGGGGCGATCCCAGGATCGACGTGGCGCGATCGGCGCCGGGGCGGGCCTGGGCCGGTGACGCGGCTGTCGCGTCGCCGTTGCGACGACACCATGATCAGGAGCTAGCAGATGGCCGGAGAGCAGCTGGAGCGCTCGATCCTCGAACGCAAGGAGCGGGACGAGCTCCACTCGATCGCCACGGCGATGTCGCTCGAGCCACGCCCGCGCTCGCGCAAGGCGGAGATCATCGATCTCATCCTGCAGGCGACCGGCGTCGGGAGCGATGCGGCGCCGGCGACGAACGGCAACGGAAGCGGCCACGCCAACGGCACGGCCGAGGCGAACGGGGCGGCGGCGCCCGCCGAGGCCCCGGTGGCGCCGGCGCCACGCCGCCGGGCGAGCCGGCGCTCGGCGGCGAGCCTGGCCGCCGAAGCCGCCGCGACCGAAGCCGCCGCG
>JAKBAA010000138.1 GCA_021809425.1 Actinomycetes bacterium
CTAGACCGGGTGGGCGGGGCCGGCCGGGAGCGCGGCCTGGGCGGCTGCGGCGATGGCGGCGGCGGCGGCGGCCGGGTCGTCGGCGCCGAAGACGGCGCTGCCGGCGACGAGCACGCGGGCACCGGCGGCGGCGCAGCGGGGAGCGGTGTCGACGGCGATGCCGCCGTCGACCTCCAGGGCGACCCGGAGCCCGGCATCGTCGACGGCCCGCCGGCACCGGGCGAGCTTGGTGAGCACGTCGTCCATGAACGCCTGGCCGCCGAAGCCGGGGTGGACGGTCATGACGAGGAGGAGGTCGATCGAGGCGAGGTAGGGCTCGACCGCCTCGAAGGGTGTCTCCGGGTTGCAGGCCAGGCCGGCTCCCACGCCGAGCCGCCTCGCCTCGGCGAGGAGCTCGGCGGTGCGACCGACCTCGACGTGGACGGTCACCGAGCTGGCACCGGCCCGGGTGAACGGCTCGAGGAAGTCGCCGGGGTCGGTGACCATCAGGTGGCAGTCGAAGAAGGCCGACGAGTGCCGGCGGAGGGCGGCGACGACGGGCGGGCCGATGGTCAGGTTGGGGACGAAGTGGCCGTCCATCACGTCGAGGTGCAACCAGCTCGTCGCCGGGGCCACGGCGGCCACGGCGTCGGCGAGGTGGCCGAAGTCCGCGGCGAGGATGGACGGGGCCACGGTGACAGTGGCGCCCGCCCCGGTGGCAGCGGCAGCGCCGGTGGGGGCGCCCGCCCCGGTGGCAGCGGCAGCGCCGGTGGCAGCAGCGGCCGGGTCGGTCACGCCCCGACCCTACCGCCGCCCGGGCCGGCGCTCAGCCGGCGTCGGTGCCGCCGAGCAGCTCGCCGCCGGGCGGCAGGCGGGCACCGGCGAGGAAGGCGGTGGCGGGCTGGCGGGCACGCCCTTCGAGCTGGACCTCGACCAGCTGGAGCGTGCCCTCGCCGGTCCCGACGCGCCCGTCCCGTGCGAGCCGGCCAGGCCCGAGGGGAGCGCCGGCCGCCCCGTCGGGGAGGGGGCGGGACTCGTGGACGAGCAGGCGCCGGCCGCGGAAGGTGGTGTGGGCCCGACCGACCCGCACGACCCGGTCGAGCATGTCGGCCGGCCGGTCCCAGGCGAGGCGGAGCTCGTCCGGGGTGATCTTGGCGGCGTAGGTCGCCTCGCCCAGCTGCGGAGCACCGGCGGCCAGGCTGGCCGGGGCTGCGGCGAGGGCGGCGAGCAGGAGCGGGGTGCCGGCTGCGGCGAGGCGCTGGCGGAGGGCCGAGGCGGGCTCGCCCTCGCCGATGGCCACCTCGGCCAGCGACAGGACCGGTCCGGTGTCGAGCCCCTCGTCGAGGCGCATCAGGCACACGCCGGTCCGCTCGTCCCCCGCCAGGATGGCCCGCTCGACCGGGGCGGCGCCCCGCCAACGCGGTAGGAGGGAGAAGTGGAGGTTGACCATCGGCACGGCTGCCAGGACGGCGGCGGGGACGAGCCGGCCGTAGGCGACGACGACACCGAGGTCGGCCCCGCTGCCGGCGACGGCGGCGGCCGAGTCGGCGGTCGGCAGGCCGAGGTCGAGGGCCAGCTGTCGGACCGGGCTCGGGCCGGAGGCCCCGCCCCGGCCGCGGCGGGTGTCGCGGGTCGACACGACCAGCCGGACGTCGTGGCCGGCCTCGACGACGGCGGCGAGGACGCCGGCCGCGACCTGCGGCGTCCCGAGGAAGGCGAGCCGGGCCAGGGCGGGCTGCGGGCTAGAGCGGCGAGCGCCCGGCGAGGACCACCGGGGACTCGGCGTCGCCGTTGCCGAGGGCCCGGTTGCGCAGGACCCGCTTCGCCTCGCGCCGGCGCTCCGGGTCGAGCCGCTGGACGAGCAGGACCCCGTCGAGGTGGTCGACCTCGTGCTGGAAGCACCGGGCGAGCACCTCGTCGGCCTCGAGATCGAGCGTCTCCCCGTCGAGGCCCACCCCGACCAGGCGGACGCGCTTCGGCCGCACCACGTCGAAGGCGAGGTCGGGGATGGACAGGCAGCCTTCGTAGTAGGTCCAGTCGCCGTCCGACTCGACGATCTCGGGGTTGATGACCACGCCCGGGCCGTCGCCGATGTCGTAGACGAACATGCGGCGCTGCACGCCCACCTGGTTGGCGGCCAGACCGACGCCGGGGGCGTCGTACATGGTCTCGAACATGTCCTCGACGAGCCGCACCAAGGCGCCGTCGACGTCGGCGATCAGCCCGGTCGGCTGGCGCAGCACCGGATCGCCGTAGGTCCGGATGGGAAGGATCGCCACGTCCCGATGCTACCGGCTCGCCCGGTCGGCCGGGCTGGTGGCGGCGCTCGCCGGCGGGACGGGCGAGGCCGTGCCGGGTGCGGGGGCACCGAACAGGACCCGCAGCGCCGCCCCCGGGTGCCACCAGCGGGCGCCGCCGGAGCGGTCGGGTGCGCGAAGGCGGACGACGCCGCCGGACAGCTCGGCCGCCGCCTCGAGCGATCCCCCCTCGGCCGGGTCGAGCGGGGCGGCGCGCACCCGGTAGGCGCCGGTGGGCGGCAGCAGCAGCTGGCCGTCGACCGTCAGCGGGGTGCCGCCACCGGCCCCGTCCAGCCGGTGGCCCAGCTGGCCGCGCAGCTCGAAGGGGCGCCCGAGCAGCTCGGCGGCGTGGGCGAGGCTGCCGGCCGCCACGAGTCGGCGGATGTGGCTCGACGAGATGACGGCGCCGGGGGCCTCCTCGAGCAGGGGAAGCCCGACCACGTCGAGCCCGGCAGCGGGACCGAGTCGAGCCGCCAGGCTGACGTCGCCGGCCCCGTCGCGACCGAACCGAAAGTTGCCCCCGACCACGAGCAGGCGGGCGCCGAGCTCGCCGGCGAGCGTGTCACGCAGGAACGACGCCGGCTCCTGCTCGGCGCGGGGGCGGTCGAACACGAGGACCTCGGTGCGGGCCACCCCGTCCAGCTCGGCGAGCAGCTCCAGCTTGTGGTCGAGCCCGGTGAGCAGTCGGGGCGCCCGGTCGGGGCGGAGCAGGGAGAGCGGGTGGCGGTCGAGGGTGAGCACGACGAGGGGAAGGCCGGCGGCGGCGGCACGGCGGGCGGCGGCGGCGAGCAGCTGTCGGTGGCCTCGGTGGACACCGTCGAAGGTGCCGACGCTCACGGCGATGGCGCTGGCGGCGATGGTGCTCACGGCAGGCTGGCGGC
Source organism: Actinomycetes bacterium (assembly GCA_021809425.1). Taxonomy (GTDB): domain Bacteria; phylum Actinomycetota; class Acidimicrobiia; order Acidimicrobiales; family Bog-793; genus JAKBAA01. The sequence continues at coordinate 3,158 of JAKBAA010000138.1, forward strand.
GAGGACGACGGCGGGCTTCAACCGGTCGAGGTCCCGCGCCTCGTAGACAGCGAGCAGCGTCCCGTCGCCGTCGGCGACCCGCCACGGCCCGTCGCCGACGGCCCCGACGGCCCGTCGGTCGAGGACGCGACCGTGCCGGGCACCGACAGCCTCCTCCTCGCCCAGGGTGAGCGGAGAGAGGTGGGCCACGAGGTGGGCGGCCGGGCGGAGCGAAGTGGCATCGATCCCGTCCAGGGGGACGCCCTCCTCCACCACAAGGGTGCCGACGGCGAGCCGGCGGAGGTTGCGCAGGTGGGCACCGCCTCCGAGGGCGGTGCCGAGGTCGGCGGCGAGGCTGCGCACGTAGGTGCCCGAGGAGCACTCGACGAGCGCCCGCAGGACGCCCGGCTCGCCGGCCTGGTCGAGGTCGAAGCGGAGCACCTCGACGAGGCGAGGGGCGCGCGGCACCTCGATCCCCTCGCGGGCCAGCTCGTGGAGGCGCCTGCCGCCGACCTGGACGGCCGAGACCATCGGCGGCACCTGCTCGATCCGGCCGGTCAGCCTGGTGGCGGCGGCGCGGGCGTCGTCCAGGCCGACGTCCATGGCGAAGCGACCGGTCACCTCGCCGGCGGCGTCGAGGGTGGAGGTGGTCACCCCGAGCACGATCTCGCCGACGTACACCTTGGTGAGCCCGGTGGCATAACGCAGCAGGCGGGTGGCCGGCCCGACACCGAGCACGAGCACGCCGGTGGCATCGGGGTCGAGGGTGCCGGCATGACCGATCCGCCGCTCGCCGAGGCGGCGGCGGGCCACGGCGACGACGTCGTGGGAGGTCATCCCTGCCGGCTTGTCGACGACGAGGCAGCCGACGAGCGGGGTCACCCGGAGGTCCCTCCGGTGACGCCGTCGCCCGACGTGCGGTCGGCAGCGCGCCGCAGGGCCGCCTCGACGCGCGCCGCCGCCTCGAGCGCCGGGTCGGCGAGGAATTCGAGCGCCGGGGTCCGACGGAGGCGGGCCTGGGCGGCAATGCGGGCCTGGAGCTGGCGCCGGTGCTCGTCGAGCGCCGCCGCGGCCCCGTCGGGGAGCGAGGCGAGCAGGACCTTGGCGTGGCGAAGGTCCGGGTCGCACAGGACGCCGGTGCAGGTGAGCAGGCGCAACCGCTCGTCGACGTCGGCCAGCCGCTCCAGCTCGTCGGCGACGATCTGCTGGAGCAGCGTGTTGACCCGGGCCGTGCGCGGGTAGGAGTGCGCCGCCCGGCGACCACGGGAACGATCCATCGTCAACCTCCTCGGCGCTCCGTCGGGACGTGCGGGTCCTGCGGCAGGCCGGCCGTGCCGGGCTGGCCGCAGGACCAGTCGCTCAGGTCCGCGGGACCTCGCGCTCCTCGTAGGTCTCGATGATGTCGCCCTGGTGGAGGTCCTGGAAGTCGGTAAGGCCGACACCGCACTCGAAGCCGGTCTGCACCGAGCGCACGTCGTCCTTGAACCGCCGCAGCGAGCTGATGGCGCCCTTCCAGATGACGACGCCGTCGCGCAGGAAGCGCACCTTGGAGCCACGGGTGATGACGCCGTTGCGGACGTAGCACCCGGCCACCGCACCGACGCGGGGGACGCGGAACACCTCGCGCACCTCGGCCTCGCCGGTGACGACCTCCTCGTAGGTCGGGGCGAGCATGCCGACCATGGCCGCCTCGATGTCCTCGATCAGCTTGTAGATGATCTCGTACGTTCGGATCTCGACACGATGGGCCTCGGCGAGCTCGCGCGACCGTCGGTTGGGCCGGACGTTGAAGCCGATGATCGTGGCGTTCGAGGCGGCAGCCAGCTGGACGTCGTTCTCCGTGATGCCACCGACCGCCCGGTTGACGAACGCCACCTTGACCTCGTCACGCTCCAGCTTGCGCAGGCTCTCGGTGACGGCCTCGAGCGAGCCCTGCACGTCGGCCTTGAGGACCAGGGTGAGGGTGGTGGTCTCGCCACGCTGGATCTGCTCGAAGATGTCCTCGAGCTTGGCCCCTGCACCCGGCACGACCGGGGCCTGGGCGTAGCCGGCGAAGCGGGCCCGCTGCTCGCGGGCCTCGCCGATGGTCTCGGCCACCGACAGCTCGGCGGTGACCCGCAGCTCGTCACCGGCGATCGGGGGCTCGCTGAAGCCGAGCACCTGCACCGGCATCGACGGCAGCGCCTCCTTGACCTGGTCGCCACGGTCGTCGATCAGGGCACGCACCCGGCCCCAGGCCGACCCGGCAACGATCGGGTCGCCGACGCGCAGGGTGCCGCTCTGGACGATCACGGTGGCCACCGGCCCCCGGCCGATGTCCAGGTTGGCCTCGAGGACGGTGCCGCGTGCCCGACCCTCCGGGCTGGCGCGCAGCTCGAGGACCTCGGCCAGCACGTTGATCTGCTCGAGCAGGTCATCGATGCCGAGGTTCTGCAGGGCCGACACCTCGACGGTGATGGTGTCGCCGCCCCACGACTCGGGGACGAGGCCCTGCTCGGACAGCTGCTGCTGCACCCGATTGGGGTCGGCGTCGGCCCGGTCGATCTTGTTGATGGCCACGATGATCGGCACGTCGGCCGCCCGGGCATGGGCGATGGCCTCCAGCGTCTGCGGCATGACGCCGTCGTCGGCTGCCACCACCAGCACCACGATGTCGGTCACCTGGGCACCCCGGGCGCGCATGGCCGTGAAGGCCTCGTGACCGGGGGTGTCGATGAAGGTGATGGTCCGGCCGTCCTGCTCGACCTGGTAGGCGCCGATGTGCTGGGTGATGCCGCCGGCCTCGCCCGACACGACGTCGGTGGCGCGGATCCGGTCGAGCAGCTGGGTCTTGCCGTGGTCGACGTGGCCCATCACCGTCACCACCGGCGGCCGGTGGCGCAGGCTCGCCTCGTCCTCTGCCTCGGCATCAGCCTCGGCGAAGTAGCGGGCCTGGAGCGCCGCCTCCTGCTCCTCGCCGGGGTCGACGAGGCGGATACGGGCGCCGAGCTCGGCAGCGAACAGCTCGATCATGTCGTCGCTGAGCGACTGGGCGACCGTCACGACCTCGCCCTGCAGGAACAGGAACCGGATGACGTCACCGGCCGACCGGTTCAGCTTGGGCCCGACCTCCTGGGGGGTCGAGCCACGCTCGATGATGACCTCCTGGTCGGGCACCGGGGCGCTCGACGGGACGTAGGTCGACACCTGGATCGGCTCGAGCTCCTCCATGTTGCGCCGGCGCCTGCGGGCACGCCGCTGCGGCGGCCGGCCGCGGCCACCAGGACCGCCACGGAGGCCGCCGGGGGCGGCGCCCGGCGCGCCGGGA
>JAKBAA010000139.1 GCA_021809425.1 Actinomycetes bacterium
GGCGCTCCGGCCGGCACCGCCGGCGGCGGCCCGGCGATCGTCCGGGGCGCGAGCGGCAGCGGCTCCGGCGCCGGCAGGTTGCGCAGCAGCAGCTCCAGGTTGGCCGCCAGCTCGTCGGCGTCCAGCCGGGCCAGCGGCTCGGAGATGGCCGCCTGCGCGAGGATCGGCGACAGCGGGCCGAGCTCGGGCGCGGTCGGAAGGAGCGCCCCCACGCGGGCCATCAGGGTGGCCACCGTCGTCTCACGCGAGAACGGCACCTTGCCGGTCACCGCCTCGAAGCACACGAGCGCCAGCGAGTAGACGTCGGACCGCTGGTCGAGCGGACGGCCCTCGGCCTGCTCGGGCGACGCGTAGCGGGCCGTCCCGAGCACCGACCCGGCCGGCTCCGTCCACGCCGCCTCTGCCAGCGCCCGCGCCAGGCCGAAGTCGGCCACCCGCACCCCCCCGTCCTCGTCGAACAGCACGTTGGCCGGCTTGACGTCCCGGTGGATGAGGCCACGGCGGTGCGCGTAGGCCAGCCCGCGGGCGGCGGCGGCCGTCACGGCGGCCGCCTGCGACACGCTCAGCCGGGTGCCCCCGTCGAGCAGGTCGCGCAGGCTGCCGCCGGCGCACAGCTCGAGGACGATGAACGGCTCCGGCTCCTCGCCCCAGTCGAACACCTGCAGCAGGTTGGGGTGGTGCAGCGACGCCACCGACTGCGCCTCGACCTCGAACCGGCGCAGGAACGCCAGGTCGCCCCGCAGGCCGGCATGCAGCAGCTTCACCGCTACCTGGCGTCCGAGCCGCAGGTCGGTGGCCAGGTACACCACGGCCGATGCCCCCGAGCCGAGGCCGGCCTCGAGCCGGTAGCGGCCCGCGAGCTCGCGCCCGATCTGGTCGGTGATGGTCGTCATCGTCGTGGGGCTCCTGACTCCGCCCCACCATGTTGCCAGAGTTCGTGGTGTGACCGGTGTTGCTACCGGGACGCCGACGCCCCCGGGGGGGGCGGCGGCTCGACCGGCGGGAGCTCGCCGGTCTCGAGGAGCGTCACGAACCCCGCCTCGTCGAGCAGCGCGACTCCCAGCTGCTCCGCCTTCGCCAGCTTCGACGCCCCCGGCTCCTCCCCGACGACGACGGCCAGCGTCCGGCGCGACACCGACCCGGGCGCCTTGCCGCCACGCTCGGAGATCGCCCCCTCCGCCTCCTCCCGGGTGAACCCGGCGAGCGTCCCGGTCACCACCACCGACCGGCCGGCGAGCGTCTGCTCGAGCAGTCGCCGCCCCCCGGTCGCCCGGGCCGAGGCGAACGACACCCCGGCGCCGCGCAGCTTCTCGACGACGGCACGGTTGCGGGCCGACCCGAAGAAGGCCGCCACGCTGGCGGCGATCGTCGACCCGACGCCCTCGACGGTGGCAAGCGTCGCCTCCTCGGCCGCCATCAGCTCGTCCAGCCCGTCCACCGCTGCCGCCAGGCTCGTGGCCACGGTCGGGCCGACGTGGCGGATCGACAGGCCGACCAGCAGCCGGGCCAGCCCCCGCTGGCGCGAGGCGTCGATCGCCGCCACGAGGTTGGCCGCCGAGAGCGCCGCGAACCCCTCCAGCCCCTCGATCGACGACGCCTCGAGCCCGTACAGGTCGGCCACGTCGGCCACCCGCCCGGTCGCCACGAGCAGCGTCACCCGGCTCTCGCCGAGCCCCTCGACGTCCATCGCCCCGCGTGAGGCGAAGTGGATGATCCGCTGCACCTGCTGTGCCGGGCAGTCGAGGTTGACACAGTAGGTGTCGCTCTCCCCGTCCAGGCGCACCAGCGGCCCGCCGCACCCGGGGCAGGTCGCCGGGAACCGCCACGCCGGCGCCCCCGCCGGCCGCTGCGAAAGGACGGGCGCCACCACCTCGGGGATGACGTCGCCCGCCTTGCGCACGATCACCGTGTCGCCCTCGCGCACGTCCTTCAGGCGGACCTGGTCCTCGTTGTGCAGCGACGCCAGCCCGACCGTCGACCCGGCGACGACGACCGGGCGCAGCTTGGCGAACGGCGTCGCCCGGCCCGTCCGGCCGATCGACACCAGGATGGCCTCGAGCACCGTCGTGCGCTCCTCGGGCGGGAACTTGTAGGCGACCGCCCACCGCGGCGCGTGCGACGTGGCCCCGAGCGCCCGCTGCAGCGCCAGCTCGTCCAGCTTCACCACCACGCCGTCGATGTCGTAGTCGAGCTCGTGTCGCCGCTCGAGCGCCCGGGCGCAGTACGCGTACACGGCCTCGAGACCCTCCACCGCCTCGATCAGCGGGTTCACCGGCAGGCCGCACCGGCGCACCAGCTCGAGCGCCGCCGAGTGCGAGCCGACCGCCGCGCCCTCCGGGCCGGCGGCGCCCCCGTCGGCCGCGGCCAGCTGGTAGGCGAAGAACGACAGCGGTCGCGACGCCGTCACCGCCGGGTCCTTCTGGCGCAGCGAACCGGCCGCCGAGTTGCGCGGGTTGGCGAACAGCCGCTGGCCCGTCTCCGCCTGCTGGCGGTTGAGCTCCTCGAACGCCGAGATCGGCAGGTACACCTCGCCCCGCACCTCGAGGCGCCGCGGCAGCTCCTCGTCGGGCAGCGCCAGCCGCTCCGGCACCGAGGCGATCGTCCGCACGTTGGCCGTCACGTCCTCGCCCACCCGACCGTCGCCGCGGGTCGCCGCCCGCACCAGCTCGCCGTCCTCGTAGCGCAGCGACAGCGCCAGCCCGTCGATCTTCGGCTCGCACACGAACCGGGCCGGGCCCGCCGCCGCGCCGTCCTCGCCGCCGAGCCCCGCCAGGCTGCGCTCGACCCGCTGGCCCCATGCGACGAGCTCCTCGAACGACATCACGTTGTCGAGGCTCATCATCGCCAGCTCGTGGCGCACCTCCGCGAACGCCCCGGAAGGCGGCGCCCCGACGGTGCGCGTCGGCGACCCCTCGAAGGCCAGCTCCGGGTGGGCCGCCTCGATCGCCGCCAGCTCGCCGACGAGCTCGTCGTACTCGACGTCGGCGACCTCCGGGGCGTCCTCCTGGTAGTAGCGGCGCCGGTGGTGCTCGATCTGCTCCCGCAGCTCGGTGGCGCGCCCCGCCGGATCGACGCCGCTCACCGGCCCCCCGGCGATCCCGCCGCGATGCCCGAGCCGACCACCTCGTCGCCCTCGTACAGCGCCACGAGCTGGCCCGGCGCCACGGCACGTCCGGGCGCCTCGAGGCGCACCCCGCCGGGCACCAGCACCCCGCGGCGGGCCACCCCGTGGGCGCTCGCCTGCACGAGCACCGGCGACCCGTCCGGGCGGGCCACGTCCGTCCAGGTGCGCCGCTCCAGCACCACCTCGTCGACGAGCAGCTCGGTCGCCTCGCCCACCACCACCTGCCGGGCCGCCACGTCCACGGCGAGGGCGTACCGCCGCCGCGTCGCCTCGCCGCAGCCGCCCGCCACCGGCCCGAGGCCCCGCCGCTGGCCGACCGTGACGAGCTCGACCGCCGCCACCGACCCGACCACGGCGCCGGTCCGGTCGACCACGGCACCGGCGTGCAGCCCGATCCGTCCCGCCAGGAACCCGGCCCGGTCGTGTGCCGAGCCCGCCGGTGACAGGAAGCACACCTCCTGCGATTCCGCCTTCTCGGCCGTGCGCAGCCCGAGGGCTCGGGCGCGGGCCCGGACCTCGGCCTTCGTCAACGTCCCGACCGGCAGCAGCACCCGCTCGAGCTCCCGACGCCCGAGCACGGCCAGCACGTAGGACTGGTCCTTCGCCCCGTCCGCCCCCCGCCGCAGCCGGGGCACGCCCCCGGCGCGCTCCAGCCGGGCGTGGTGCCCGGTGGCCAGCGCGTCGAACCCGAGCCGCCCGGCCCGCCCCAGCAGCCGGTCGAACTTGAGGTGGCGGTTGCACTCGACGCACGGGTTCGGCGTCCGCCCCGCGGCGTGCGCCGCCGCGTACGGGCCGACCACGTGCTCCTCGAAGCCGTCGGAGAAGTCGAACACGTGGTGCACGATCCCGAGCTCGTCCGCCACCCGGCGGGCGTCGACCACGTCCCGCACCGAGCAGCACCCCGACGTCTGCGAGCCGCCCCACAGCCGCATCGTCGCCCCGACCACCTCGTGGCCCGCTTCGACGAGCAGCGCCGCCGCCACCGACGAGTCGACGCCGCCGGACAGCGCCACGAGCACCTGCACGGGACCAGTCTCTCAGGCGGGTGCCACGGCGCCGCGCACGCCGCCGAGCCGCTCGACCAGGCCGGGCAGCACGGCGAGGAGCCGCTCCACGTCGCCGGCGGTCGTGGTCCAGCCCAGGGTGAACCGGACGGCCTCCCGAGCCGCCGCCGGCGACCAGCCCATCGCCGTGAGCACGTGGCTCGGCTCGTGCGCCCCGCTCGCGCACGCCGAGCCAGCCGAGGCCGCCACGCCCTCCCGGTCGAGCAGCAGCAGCAGCTCCTCCGCCTCGACCCCCGGGAACCGGACGTGGGCGTTGCCGACGACCCGGGCGGCACGCCGCCCCGGCGGCTCGAGCGCGCCGAGCGCCACCAGCCCGTCGGCCAGCCGGTCCCGCAGGGCCCCGACACGGGCGACGACCGCGTCCCGGTCCCGGGTGGCGGCACGCAGCGCCACCGCCATGCCGACGGCCCCCGCCACGTTCTCCGTGCCGGGCCGCAGCCCCCACTCCTGGCTCCCACCGCCGAACAGCGGCGCCATCGCCTCCCGCGCCCCCTCCCGCACGACGAGCGCCCCGATCCCCCGAGGGCCGCCCAGCTTGTGGGCGGTCACGCTGACGAGGTCGCACCCGGCGGTGGCGGCGGCCACGTCCAGCCAGAGCGGCGCCTGCACGGCGTCGGTGTGCACCACCGCCGCCGGGGCAAGCGCCCGCACCATCCCGACGACCCGGTCGACCGGCTCGACCACGCCGACCTCGCTGTTGACGAGCATCACCGACACCAGCCGCACCGCCGGGTCGAGCAGCGCCTCGAGCGCTGCCAGGTCGATCGCGCCGGCCCCGTCGACCGGGGCGACGAGCGCCCCCAGCTCCTCGGCCGGGCGCAGCACGGCGTGGTGCTCGACGGCGCTCACGACGAGGGAACCGCCGCTGCGGGCGTGCACCCCGCGCACGGCCAGGTTGTCCGACTCGGTCCCCCCCGAGGTGAGCACCACCTCGCCCGGCGCGCACCCGAGATCGGCTGCGATCGACTCGCGCGCCTCGTCCAGGCAGCGCCGGGCGGCACGGGCCAGGCGGTGCACCCCGGACGGGTTGGCATGGCCGTCGCGCAGGCACGGCAGCATCGCCTCGAGCACCTCCGGCCGCACCGGCGTCGACGCCGCGTGGTCGAGGTAGGCCACCGCCACCTCGCCCCGCCGGCCCTGGTCCCTGCCTTGGTCCCAGCCTTGGTTATCGCGCATAGCAGGCCACTCCTCCACCGCCCCTCCAGGGCATCGTCGGGGCCACGGCGGCGTGGGTCAACACGGCGACCCCCGGCGCCGTCCCCGCCAGGCGGGCGAGCACCGCCCCGGGGGCCCCGCCGCGCAGCTCGAGATCGAAGAACCGGCCCGTCATCGCCGCCACCACGGCAGCCGTCCGCCGCGCCGTGCCCACGTACGGGCCGAGGTGGGAGGCGGCGTGGTCCTCGAGGAACCACTTGTCCGGGATCGCCACCCCGTCGTACAGCGCTGCCGCCTCGGCCGGCGTGTTGCACGTGTCCCTGCTGCTCTCGACCACGAGCAGCGACGGGTGGCCCGGGCCGCCGACGTACGGGTCGGTTCCGTTCGGTCCGCCCGACAGCACCTCGACCGCCCGGAACGGCGGCGCCACCAGCTGGTCGTTCCGGTCGTAGGCCAGCATCCCGACGGCCTGCCCCCCGTCGGACTGCCCCGCCAGCCCGAGCGCCGCCGGGTCGACCAGCCCGGCCAGGAGCCGGCAGCCGCCCCGCCCGCCCGCGCCGGCCACCACCTGCCCGGCCACGAACGCCACGTCGGCCGGCTCGTTCGCCAGGTCCCGCTCCGGGTCGGCCGTCGGGGCGACCCGGAGCGCCGCCGCCACCGCCACCGGGTTGGTGTAGGGGAACACCGGCGCCACCACCACGAGACCGGTCCGCACCCAGGCGTCGAGCAGCGAGGCGTACGCCGAAGGATCCAGGCGGTACCCGGCGGCGAACACCACCGCCGGGTACCCACCGCGCACCCGCGCCGGCGGCGCCCCGGCACGGGCCACCTCCCCGGACCCCCCCGGGGCACGGGTCGGGTAGCGGACGGCGGTCACGAGCGTGCGCGTCGGGGACGGCGCCCCCGTCAGGTAGTCGTAGGTGGGCGCCACCGTCCGCTCGACGAGCGTGCACGTCCGCACCCCCACCCCCACCGCGGCAACGGCCGCCTCCCCCCGGCCCCCCCGCCCGGGCCCGGCGGACCCGGCCGACCGGGCCAGCTGCGCCACCGCCGCCGCCGTCCCGGCGCGGGCGGCCGCCGCCA
>JAKBAA010000037.1 GCA_021809425.1 Actinomycetes bacterium
CGGATTCGGGATCGTCGACGCCTCGATCATCTCGATCGGGGCGATGGGCTTCTCGCTCCAGTTCGGCCTGACGAACGTGTTCAACATCGCCTACGGAACGGTGCTGACCCTCGGGGCGTTCGCCGCATACCTTGCCCAGACGATGGGCGTGGTCGGCTGGTGGGACGTCCTCATCGGCGCCGGCGTCGGGGTGATCGCCACCTGGCTCATCGGCAAGGGGATCCTTGCGAACTTCGCCAGACGCAGCCTCGGTCTCTTCGAGCTCATCACGGTCAGCCTCGCCGTCGAGCTCGTGGTGCAGTACAGCGTCGACGCTGCCGACGGCGAGCAGCTGTTCAACTACTCGTTCAACGAGGGACGGTCCTTCCATTTCCTCGGCATGATCTTCACGACGACGGAGCTCGAGATCATCGGTCTGGCGATCGCCGCCTTCGTCCTGCTCGAATGCATGCTCCGGCTGACAAGGACGGGCAAGGCGCTGCGCGCCGTCGCCGAAGAGCCCCGCCTCGCCCGGGCGTGCGGCATCCCGACCTCGAGGATCGTGAACGTCACCTGGGTGCTGAGCGGGGCGCTCGCCGGGGTGGCCGGGGTGGTGTACATCATCAACAGCCTGACCGTGAGCGCCTTCACCGGAACGGACTTCCTCCCCCTCCTCCTTGCAGCCGCGATCCTCGGCAGGGCCGGATCGGTCGCCGGCGCGGTCGTGGCGTCGCTGGCGATCGGGATCGCCACCGAGCTGGTGGCTGCGGTGGGCGGATCCGGGTACAGCACGATCGCCGGGTTCGGCATCCTCGTCCTCGTGCTGATCGCCCGCCCCGGCGGGGTAACGAGCGGGTTGGCCCTCAAGACCGAGGCGACCCTGTGAGCCGGCGGGGCGGGCAGGCGCCCGGGGAGGTCAGCGCTCGATGAGCTTCTACATCGCCACCGTGGTCGTCATCTTCGGCATCGACGTCCTCGCCGCCTGGGCCCTCAACCTCCAGTACGGGCTCGCCGGGATCCCCAACTTCGCCTTCATCGTCTTCCAGGCCGCCGGGGCCTACACGGCTGCCATCCTGACGCTCGGCCCGATGACCGCATCGAGCGCCCAGACCTACATCGGCGGGGCGCACGTGCCCTTCGTGGTGGGCCTGATCGCCTCGATGGCCGGAGGGGCAGCCCTCGCCGCGGTCGTCGGCGCGTTCGCCATGAAGCGCATGCGGGCCGACTACCAGGCCGCCATCCTGCTCATCCTCGCCCTCATCCTCAACCAGTTCGTCACCACCGACACGTCGCTGTTCAACGGGACGAGCGGCCTCGCGAACATCACCCGGCCCCTCGGCAGCCTGATCAACCCGAACTCCACGGGCTGGCAGTGGGCCTACGCCGGGCTCGTGTGGGCGCTCTGCGCCGTCGTCCTGTTCGTCGTCCAGCGCTTGTCACGGTCCTCGTGGGGCAGGGCGCTGCGGGCCCAGCGAGACCACGACGCCGCCGCCGCCGCGCTCGGCTGCAACGTCGTCGCCCTGAAGCTCCAGGTGTTCGTCATCGGCGGGGCCATCGCCGGCCTGAGCGGGGGGCTCCTCGTCTTCTACCTGCAGGCGTGGAACACCGGAACCTGGGGCTACGAGGAGACCCTCGCCATCTTCGTCTCCATCCTCATCGGCGGGGTGGCGAACAACTGGGGGGTCATCGTCGGGACCTTCCTCGTCCAGATCGTCTTCGTGGAGGTGCCGAACCTGCTGCCCCAGTTCGGCTACATCGGCCTCGTCGACGCGCTCGAGTGGATCGTGATCGGCCTGCTGTGGATGATCGCCATCGCCTTCCGCCCCCAGGGCGTGATCCCCGAGCGGCGGGTGCGCGCTGCGCGGCTCGGCGCAGGCGCCCCGATCCGGGCGGTGCCCGGCGAGCCGCCCTCCCGAGCGGCCTCCCGGCCCGTGGGCTCGGCCCAGCAGGTGCCCCTCGGTGCGGCCGGCCCGGTCTCCGGGTCCTCCGAGCAGTGATCGCCGTGCAGACCCCCCAGGGCGCCCGACCGCTCGTCGAGGTCGAGGACCTCGTCGTCACCTACGGAGGCGTGCGCGCCGTCGACGGCGTGACCCTGTCGGTGGCCGCCGGAGAGGTGCTCGGCATCGTGGGGCCGAACGGCGCCGGCAAGTCGACGCTGCTCGCCGCCATCGGCGGCCAGATGCGACCCGAGCGGGGCCACGTTCGGCTGGACGGGGCAGACATCACCCGCCTCCCCCCCCACCGGCGGGCCCGGCGGGGGGTCGTGCGAACCTTCCAGGACACGAGCGAGTTCGGCCGGCTCACCGTGTTCGAGAACCTCCTCGTGGCCGGCCTCGGCGAGCAGGGAGCCTCGCTCGTCGCCGCCACCCTCGGGGCCAGGGCGCAGGGCCGCCGGACGGCGGTGGCGGTGGCCCGAGCGACCGAGCTGATCTCGCGCTTCGAGCTCGACCACCTGCGGGACGCCTACGCCATGGAGCTCAGCGGCGGGCAGCGCCGCCTCGTCGAGGTGATGCGCTGCCTCATGCGCGAGCCGCGCCTGCTGCTCCTCGACGAGCCGACGGTGGGTGTGGCACCCCATCTCTCCGAGCAGCTGCGCCACGAGTACCGCCGGATCGCCGCCTCGGGCGTGGCCGTGCTCATGATCGAGCACGTGCTCGAGGTCGTCGAGGCGGTGTGCGACCGGGTGATCGTGATGGAGAACGGCGCGGTGATAGCGGAGGGATCCTTCGACGAGGTCATGCAGTCGAAGGCCGTCCAGGACGCGTACCTCGGGTAGGGGACAAAGATGGAACGCGAGGAAGCGCTCACGACCAGGGACCGGCTCGCCCCGTCCGCTCGCAAGGGCACCGCAGGTGCCACGGCGCCCGGCGGCGTGCTGCTCGAGGTGACCGACGTCACCGCCGGCTACCGGCGGGAGCCGGTCGTCCGGGGGATCAGCCTGCAGGTGGAGCACGGCGAGGCGGCGCTCGTGATCGGCCCGAACGGGGCCGGCAAGAGCACGTTCGTGAAGGCCGTCACCGGGGAGCTCCCGCTGCTCGGCGGCTCGGTGCACCTCCGAGGCGTCGACGTCTCCCGGTGGCCCGAGGAGCGGCGGACGTCGGCCGGCATCGGCTACGTCCCCCAGGTGCGCGACGTGTTCCCCGGGCTCACCGTCCAGGAGAACCTCGAGATGGGGGGCTACCGACTGGCCCGCAACGAGCTGCGGGACCGCATCGGCGGCGTGGTCGAGACGTTCCCCACCTTGAAGGCCCTCCTCCGGCGCCAGGCCGGGCAGCTGAGCGGCGGGCAGCGCAAGCTCGTGGGCGTCGCCCGTGCCCTCGTGCCCCAGCCGGAGCTCGTGATCCTGGACGAGCCCACCGCCAACCTGTCACCACGCATCGCCGGCGACGTCCTCGACGAGGCGGTGAGCGCCCTCTGCACGCAGGGGCGGGGCGTGCTCCTCATCGAGCAGCGGGTCGCCGTCGCGCTGGAGCGGGCCAGCTCGGTGCTCGTCCTCGTCGACGGCAGGCCTCGCCACAGCGGCCCCGCGGCGGACCTGCGGGGCAAGGTGGACCTCGGGGCCCTGTTCTTCGGACGGGCGGCGGCCGAGCCGGCCGCCGGGGGTGCCACGCGGCCCTGAGCTACCGCCGTGGGGAGTCCTAGGGCTCCCCACGGCGGTCCGGCAACGCGTCCTCGAGGATGGGCGCCAGCGCCGCGCTCTCGACCACGTGGCGCTGACCGGCCACCACCTCGAGGCACCCGTCGGAGAGCCGATCGGCCAGGTCCGTGGTGGCCTCCCGGATCATCCCCCGGCTCTCCCCTCCGGCGAGCACGAGCGTCGGCGCCGTGACCGCCGCCACGTCCGCATCCCCGACGGCCTGCTCGCCGACGCACAAGGCGACGTCGTACGGGAGCGTGTGGGCGAGCGACGCCATCGATGCCCAGACCGGCTGGCTGCGCAACGCCTCGAGGTCGGCCGGAGCCATCCCGGTGCCGTGCGCGAGGAACGCCTCGACGGCCTGCTCGCGCCGCCCGGCGGCAACGAGGTCCGCCAGCTCCCCCGCCAGTCCGACCGGCAGGCGCCGGGAGCGGTCGCCGGCGAGGAACGGCGGCTCGTAGCACACCAGCCGCCCGATCGGGGCCCCCGTGGCCGCGGCTGCCAAGGCGAGGAGCCCCCCGGAGGAGTGCCCGTAGCAGAGGGCCGGAGGGCCGACCTCGTCGCACAGGGCGACCAGATCGCCCACCTCGTCGGCGACCCGATGGGGGGCACGGTCCCCGCTCCTCCCCCGTCCGCGGCGGTCCCAGCAGACGACGGTGGAGAACCCGGCACACCGCCGCGCCAGGCCGGCGAAGCTGGCCGCCGTCGAGAGGGCACCGCCGACGACGAGCAGGACCGGACCGTCGCCGACCCGGTCGAAGGCGATCGACGTCCCGTCGCGAGACGTCACGGTGCCCGGCGACCCCGCTAGCTCGGTCCCGTCCACGGGCGGCGACCCTACCTGCTCCGCCGCCGGGGCGGCACCACCTAGCCTTGGACGACGGGCTCACCCGACGGCGGAGCGGGAGCGACAGGATGACGGCGGTCCAGCTGCAGGTGACGACGGACGACGAGGCGACGGCCCACCGCCTCGCCCACGAGCTGGTGGCGGCGCGTCTCGCCGCCTGCGCCCAGGTGCTCGGTCCGATCACGAGCCACTACCGCTGGAACGACCGGCTCCAGGTGGCCCGCGAGTGGCTGCTGCTCGTGAAGACGGAGGAGGACCGCGTCGCTGCGGCCGTCGACGCCGTTGCCAGCCGGCATCCGGCCGAGGTGCCAGAGATCGTCGCGCTGGCCGTCGTCGGTGGCCACGACGCCTACCTCGGTTGGGTCCACGACGCCACACGACCCCCGGCGTGACGCCGCCCGGCCCCGGCCCCGGCCCCAGCCCGAGCCCGAGCCCGAGCCCGAGCCCGAGCCCGAGCGAGCGGACCGCCGCAGCAGGACGCACCGTGGCGGACGTGCTCGCGCCAGGGCTCGCCGTCGTGTTCTGCGGCATCAACCCGGGGCTGTGGTCGGCGGCGGTCGGCCACCACTTCGCCCGACCCGGCAACCGGTTCTGGCGGGCGCTGCACGGGGCCGGCTTCACCGAGGAGGTGCTCGAGCCGGCCGACGAGCGGCGCCTTCTCGCCTACGGGGTGGGGATCACGAACCTCGTGGCACGCTCGACGGCCACGGCGGCCGAGCTGTCGCCGCACGAGCTGCGAACCGGGGCGGCGGCGCTCGCCGACCGGCTGGCCCCGCTGCGGCCACGGGCCGTGGCCTTCCTCGGGGTGACTGCCTACCGGGCGGCCTTCGGTCAGCCCCGGGCGGTCCTCGGCGAGCAGCCCGGACCGCTCGCCGGAGCCCGCGTGTTCGTGCTCGCCAACCCGAGCGGGGCACAGGCCCGCTACCAGCTCCCCGAGCTCGTCGCCCAGCTCGCCGTCCTCCGCGACGCCGTCTCGGCTCCCGGCGCCGTCGTCGGGCCTCCGTCGAGCCGGGCGCGGCCCTAGGCCTCGAGCTCGCCCGGACCGTCGGGGACGTCGACGGCATGCAGGCCGAGGACGTCGAGCGGGACGAGGTCGAGCACCGCCTCGTTGGTCGAGGCGAGCACGACAAAGGCCGCAACCCCGTCTTCGTGGGCGCGCAGCCAGTTGCGCGCCGTGACGCACCAGCGGTCACCCGGTACGAGTCCGGGGAAGCCGAAGACCGGTGCCGGGGTGACGAGGTCGTTGCCGGTGCGCTGCTGGTGGTCCAGGAACTCGGCCGTGACGACCGCGCAGATGGTGTGGCTGCCGAGGTCCTCGCGCCCGGTCCGGCAGCAGCCGTCTCGGTAGAAGCCGGTCAGTGGCTCGGTGCCGCACGGCTGGAGCGGCCCACCGAGCACGTTGCGGGCGCCGCCGTCGTCCATGACGCGAGTATCGCGGAGACCGGGACGCGCCGCGCCCGCTCACCGGCGGCCCGGGTGGACGGCTACGAGGGATCGCCCGGCGCGTCGGCCAGATCGGACCGGTGGCCGGCGCCGCCTCCCTCCGCCCCGGCGCCACCCGACGCCTCCCGCCGGTACCAGCTGCGCCAGACGAGCCGGTGGATCGGCACGATCCGCGGGATGTCGCGGATCCCGGGGAGGAACGGCACGGCGAGGAGCATGACCGTGGCCACCCCGGTCAGGTAGACGGCGATGAGGTCGACGTTGGCCGAGCTCGAGAAGCCGGGCACCTGGTACCACAGCGTGTACATCCACAGCCACGGCTGGCCGGGGTAGCTGCCGGTCTCGTTCATGACCCCCCACTGCGAGCCGGTGAGGTGCTGCGCGTGGGCGAGGCTGGAGAAGTAGTTGCCGTCTTCGATGAACAGCAGCGGCTTGGTGTAGTCGGTGCCGTAGAACGGCCGCTGGGCGAGCAGGTCGGTGTCGACGGCGCCCGAGCGGGCGAGGGTGAGCTCGCTCGCCAGCAGCTGTGGGACCGGCCCGTCGGCAGCCGCCGGCACGACCGGGTTGCCGCCCACGAAGCGCACGTGGGTGACCGCAGCCAGGTAGGCGTTCGCCCAGGACCGCTGCGCGGCGGGCGAGGCCGCCTCGTAGGCGCGAAGCGCCGAGGCGAGCGTCGGGTCGGTCGGCGACAGCTTGGCGAGCGGGTCGAGCACGAAGGTGCGCGCCGCGTCGATCGGCTGGCGGACCCCGGCGAGGAGCTGCCAGGAGATCCCGAGCCGCTGCACGTTCCCCGACTGGTGGTTGTACGGCGGTCCGTACGTGGCCGTCTCGCTGGTCCCGGCGAGCTCGGATGCCGCCGTCGCGAGGAAGTCGGCGGGCGCCACCCTCGACCAGCTGGCCACGGTGACGGGTGGCTCGTCGGGCGACGAGAGCAGGCCGGCGAGCAGCAGCACGAGGACGAGGGCCACCGTGCCGGCGATCGTCGCCTCCTTCAAGATGTCGTAGCGACGTGTCGGCCCGTGCCAGTCCGCCCCGTCGGCTGCCGCCGCGGCCCGGCGGGCGGCAGCGCCGCGCGCCGGGACACGCGGGAGCGGGTGCGACACGCCCCGGACCCGCACGAGCAGCACGTGGGCCCCGATGATCGCCGCGAGCACGATCGGCAGGAGGACGACGTGCCAGAGCAGCATCTGGCCGAAGTTCATCAGGTCGAAGAAGCCGCCGAGCCCGGTGGCGTTGATGGCGTCCTTGCCGTTGGTCGAGATCCACTGCGCGTCGAAGTTCTGCTGGGAGAGGTAGCCGGTGAAGCACTCGACCACCGAGGCGAGGAAGGCGACGACCCCGGTGATCCAGGTCATCGCCCGCCGGCCCCGCCAGGCGGCCATCCAGAACTTGCCCCAGAGGTGGATGACCATGAAGGCCATGAACAGCTCGACGCTCCACAGGTGGACGCTGTTGAGGAAGTGGCCGACCGGGTTCGTGTGCCACCAGTCGGCGCCGCCGAGAGCGATGGCGAAGCCCGACACGACCGCGAGCCCGAAGGCCGCGAGGGTGGCGACACCGAACACGTAGACCCACGACGCCACGTAGGCGGGCTGGCGGTCGGGCAGCAGCTTGCCCGGCGGCAGCAGCCGGAGCGCCCGCCGTCGAAGGCGGGCCGTCCACATCGCCGAGGTGGCGGGGTCCTCGTCCATCGCCGCCTCGGGGACCGCATGCACCGGCGTCGCCGCCGGGTCCGTCGCGCCGACCGCCCCGCCGCCGTCACGGTCGTCGCCGTGGCTCGGGAAGCGGATGAGGAGGGCCGCCCCGAAGAGGACGACCATGGCGCCGATCAGCACCAGGTTGGCCACCGACACGGTGAAGATCGACCAGTGCAGGTAACGACCGGGCTGGCTGAGGTCGACCGCGGCGGCGAGCAGGGCGTGCGTGCTCATGGCGTGGTGGCTCCCGTGGCGTGAGGGGTCATCGACATGTACATAGCCCGCGATGGTGGTGGAGCGCCAGCATCGGGCTCCAGGGGCGAAGGTCCTCGCCTACCTGCGCCCTGCAGTCTGGCCCACCGGGGTGCCGGGGCGCCGGGAGCCGGCCGGTTGCCGGCCCCCGGCGTACCCCGTCAGCGGACCGCCGCCTGCGCGGTCCTCGCCGTGGCAGTCCGGGCGACCGGCACGGGGAGGCTCCCGCCGGCACCCGCCACGGTGACGCTGGGACCTTCCACGACGTGCGTCGCCCGCGTGGGCGGGCCGGCCGGGCGCGCCGCCGCCCGGGTCCGAGGGGGCGGCGCCGGGACCGTCGCGGTGACCGCCGCCTCTGCGTTGCCGGCGCCCGGCGCCGTCAACCACTGGTCGGACCCACCGCCCGTGGTGAGCACGCCCCAGGCGAACAGGCCGGCCATGACGGCGGCGCCGGCGATCACGATCCCGGTGGTCAGCGAGACCTTCGTCCTCCCGGCGGCCGCCTTGCGATGCAGCTCGTACCGCAGGACCACGCCGGCGCCGAGGGCATCGAGGCGGGCGAGCAGCGACCAGCCGAGCCCCGCTGCTGCGGCGAGCAGCCGCTGCGGCTCCAACCAGGCGGCCTGGCGCTGCATGTCGCGGGCGCCCGACTCGCCAGCCATCGCCGGCCTCATCCGACGACCTTCACGTCGCCCTGCATGTAGCCGGCGTGCGCCATCGCCCACGCACCGCAGGGGACGGCGCAGTCCCACGTGGCGACACCGGGTGACTTGGCGTCGACGGTGAAGTGCACCGTCGACGGCCCGGGGGGGACGGTGACGTTGAGCCCGAGCGCGCTGGACGTGAACGTGTGGGGCTCGCTGTCGTTGTTGACGATCGTCACCGTCGTCGCCGTGCCGGCGTCCAGCTGGAACAGCACCGGGCTGCCCACGCCATCCGGCCCGACGTAGGCGGGCTCGGTGCCGCCCGCCGTCTTCACGTCCTCGATCTTCACCGTCACCGAGCTTCCCGACGACGGCGCCCCGGCCGCCGCCCGGCTCGCCGCCACCCCGCTCGACGGGTTCGTGGCGTGCCAGACGGCACCGACGCCCGCCGCGACGCCGACGACGGCACCGCCCATGAGGGCGACGCCACCGGCAAGGGTGGCGAGCCCGAGGACCGTCCTTCCTGCCGACAGCGGATGGGGTGCCACGCTCATGCCGCCTCACCTCCTTTCGACGGGCGCCACGGCGACCCGTCTCGAGCCTGTGCCCGGCGGCACCGATGCCGCCGGCGGTCACCTGGCAACGGCCGTCAACCGATCACCACGTCGCCGGTCATGTAGCCGGCCATCACCATCGGTCCTCCCATCCCGTCGCTGCCGCTGCCGCAGGGGGCATAGCAGTGCCAGGCAAAGGTCCCGGTCTTGCTCGTCTCGAACGTGGCCGTCACGACCGCTGGCTGGATGCCGTCGCGCTTGGAGCTCGTGGCGACCGGGATCACCAGGTTGAGGCCGATGCTCGGCACGGTGAAGGTGTGCGAGACGTCCTTGTTCGCCAGGCTCGAGGCCGTCTTGCCGTTGATCGTCTCGCTCCCTCCGATGGTGCCGAGGACCTTGTCGTAGATCTCCAGGCTCTTCGTGAGCGGAGCGGTGCCGGTGTCGAAGCTGTAGATGGTCAGCTCCACCTTCGTGTGGGCCGGCAGGACGATCGACTTGCCCCCGACGATCTGCGGCCAGCCCGAGTGGTCGGTCATGCCGCCGTCGAGCAACACCAGGCTCTCGTGGACGACCGCCGGGGGCGACGAGCGCCGTCCGGCCGGTGTGGTGGCGCCGGCCGACGCCAGCCCGGCGAGGGTCATGCCGGCGATCGCCGGTGCCCCGACGAGGACCGGCGCCCAGCGCCGAGCCACCTTGCTCCGTGCGTGCTCCATGGTCATTGCCTCCCTCATGTCAGTGATCCTTCGGTGCTTGCCGGTTGGCCACGTCACCGCTCGCGCTGCCCAGCCCGGCGAGGAGCCGGTCGAGCTCCTGCGCCAGCGGGTCGGGACGGCGGGACCGCCAGAGCGTGCCCAGCGCCACCACGGCGAGGGCGAGCCCGTAGGCGACGATCCCCGCGAGCGAGATCACGAGCGCCCCACCGAGCACGAACCGAAGGATCTCGTTCACGGGACCCACGCTGCGCCATCCCGGCCGCCCGGAAAACCGGGATGGCACCGGGACGCCACCCCGGATTCCACGCGGGCACCACGTGCTGCCACGCGGCCCGGTGGCCGGAAGACCCGGGCCGAAGGTCCACCCGGTCGGCCCACCAAGGGCCACCTGGCCCTAGGCGGCACCTCGGTGGTCGCCCGACACTTGCCCCATGACCGACCTGAGCGCCGTTCCCGTGCCCGTCGGCGACCTCCTCCCCGCAGCCGGCCGAGGGTCGGCCCCGATCCGGGTGCTCATCGTCGACGACCACGCGCTCGTCGCCGAGGGGACCCGCCAGCTCCTCGACGCCGAGGTCGACCTGGAGGTGGTCGGCGAGGCGCGCACCGGCGAGGAGGGCCTGCGCCTGATCGAGCGGCTCCGCCCCGACGTGGCCCTCCTCGACGTCAACCTCCCCGGCATCTCCGGCCTGGAGGTGGCCCGCCAGGCCGGTACGTCGGTGCCGACCGTCGCCCTGCTCATCGTGAGCGCCTACGACGACTACGCCTACGTCTCCCAGGCCCTCGATCTGGGCGTCGGTGGCTACCTGTTGAAGACGGCCACGGCGACCGAGCTCGTCGACGCCGTGCGAGCCGTGGCGCATGGCGTCTTCGTCCTCGACAAGGCCGTGTCCCTCCGACTCAGCCGGCGGGGCCGACCCGGCGACAGCGGCCCGACGGCGCTCACCCAGCGCGAGCACGAGGTGCTCACCCTGCTCAGCCGCGGCCGCTCCAACAAGCAGGTCGCCGCCGAGCTCGGGCTCGGGCTGCGCACCATCGAGGGGTACGTCTCGAGCATCCTCGCGAAGCTCGGCGTCGCGTCGCGCACCGAGGCGGTGCTGCACGCCCTCGGCCACGGCCTCGTCGAGCCGTGACCGCCCCCACGGTGGCGCCGGCGGCTCCGCACGGCTTTACCGAGCTGCTGTGGCGCGCCGCCCACCCACCCGTCCGCGAGGCACGCTTCTGGCTCGTCCAGGCGATGGTCGTCCTCATCACCGTGGTGCACCTCGTCGTCGACCTCCACCCCTCGGTGGAGGGCTCGACCTTCCCGTTCGGACTGCCGGTCGCCCTGCTGATCCTCCCGGTCGGCTATGCCGCGCTCCACTACGGGCTGTCGGGCTCGGCAGCCACCGGGCTTTGGGCGGCGGTGCTCTGGCTGCCCGACGCCTTCCTCCCCCACGGCAACGGCCACGCCGGCGACGACCTCGTCAACCTCCTCATCGTGGAGGCGGTCGCCTTCTTCGTGGGCCAGCGCATCGAGGCGGAACGGCTCGCTCGCGCCGAGGTGGAGCGCACGACGGCCGAGGGGCTCGCCGCCGAGGCCCGCTACCGGCAGCGGGTGATCCGCGCCGAGGAGGACGAGCGGGCACGCCTGGCACGCGAGCTCCACGACGAGCCGCTGCAGCTGTTCCTCCACCTGGCACGGACCCTCGAGCGCCTCGCCAGCACACCCGAGGTTCCCCAGGCCGTGGCCGAGCGGCTCTCGAAGGCACGCCTCCAGGCGCTCGACGCAGCCGGCAGCCTACGCACCCTGGCGCGCGACCTCCGCCCACCGGCGCTCGACCAGCTCGGCTTCGTGGCCGCCCTGACGAGCATGCTGGCGGACGTCGAGGAGGCCTCGGGCGTGCGCGTCGAGCTCGCCGTCGACTGGCCGACCGAACGGCTCGACCCCGATCTCGAGCTCGGCGCCTTCCGGGTCGCCGAGGAGGCGGTGCGCAACGCCGTGCGCCACGGCGCCCCCGAGCGCATCGACGTCGAGGTCCACCTCGACCACCAGGCATTGCACCTCGCCGTGCACGACGACGGTCGTGGCTTCGCGCCCGAGTCGGCCGCCGGCCAGGCCGAGGGGCACCTCGGCATCCTCGGGATGCGCGAGCGGGCCTACCTCCTCGGCGGCGAGCTCCGGCTGCGCTCGGCACCGGGCGGCGGCACGACCGTCGAGGCACGGCTCCCGTTCCAATCGAGTGTGCAGTAGTTGCACACCCACCTGAGATTGCGCCCGATGCCCTGGGCGTGCGACCTTGGGCTGACGATGCGGGTTCGCTCTTCAGGCCGGCTCGGACGTATGGCCATCTTCAAGGGAAGATGGCGGCGGCTCGGTCGCTTCCCGATCAAAGGAGGCGTCCCCGTCTTTGCGAGCACGGGTGGTCTTCCCCTCCCCCCCATCGCCAGGACCGCTCCTGGCTCCGGCTCGGGCACACCCCCGGGAGCTCCGGGTGCTTGCCAACTCCCACCCATCAGGCCTTACCGGGAGTTGGGACCAGTCGACCGGTTCCCCGGTCATGAGCTGTGCCAGCAGGCACACATAGGCGAGCTCTGCCAGAGCCGCCAGGTCCTTCGCCGCGTTCAGGTCACGGTCGATCTCGAGCCCGCATGATCCACAGTGGAAGACGCGGGCAGAGCGCGAGAGCTTCGCCTTCTTCGTACGGCACGCCGAGCACAGCTTGGACGACGGGTACCACCACGCCGCCACCCACCGGGACGAGCCGTACCAGGGACACTTGTGGGACATCTGGCGACGGTGCTCGGCGCAGGCTGCGTCGGCCCACGCACGGTTGAAGCCCTGCTTGCCCCATCCGCGCCTTCCCATGCCCTTCACCTTCAGGTCCTCCACCACGTTCAGGGCGTAGGTGGCAGCGTCGTGGTGGGACTTCTTGTGGATGGCGTCTGTGCGGATGTCGGCGGCACGCTGGTGGGCTCGCTGGAGCTTCCGCTCGTTGTCCCTTGCCCGCTTCGAGCGGGCCTTGTTGTGCCAGTAGCAGGCGCCGGCGACGTGGGTGCCGTCAGTGCGGAAGCAGCCCGGCGACCCGCTGCGGTGCTGGCGGTCCACTTGGGCAGCACTCGCCCCTCGCGGTGGGACGCCGCGGCCCCGCGCTCGCCAGCTGTGCCGCCCGCGCCCCGTCAGTTGCCGCCGGTCAGACCGGTGCGGCGGCGGTGACGAGCCGCCTGGCGAAGTGGCCCGCCGCCAGCCCGGCACGGTGGTCGCCGACCACGCGGCGGTGGAAGGCGGCGGTGCCGAGCACGTGGGCCCCCGCCGCCTCGACCTGTGCCGACCACAGCTCGAGCGCCTGCTTCGGCGCCACGGCGTAGGTGCAGAACAGGCCCACCTGCTTGCCGGCGAGGCGTCCGATGCCCTCGACCCATCGCCGGGCCGCGCGCGCCGGCCGCACGCCGGCGACGATGCGGCCCTCGACGAAGGAGCCGAGCAGCAACAGATCGCAGGCGACGACCTCGGTGACCCCCACCCGGCCGAGCGGGAGGATGCGGACGGTTGCACCGAGGGCGCTCATCTCGTCGCCGATCGCCCGTGCCGCCGCCGCCGTCGTGCCACCTTGGCTCTCGTAGGCGACGAGCACCCGCAACGGCCCGCCGTGCCGCTCGGCGCCGGGGCGGCGCGGGCCGGCCGCGAGGATGGCGGCGGCGACCCGCCGCCCCTGCGCCATCGCCTCGACCACGGTCGAGGGACCGACGAGGGCGTCGCCGGCGACCCACACCCGGTCCTGCACCGGGAGCGTCGCTGCCTCCACCGCGTGCTGCCGGCCGAGGGCCAGCTGCCCGATCGGTTGGCGGCCCGGACGGTGTGCCGTCGCCGCGAGCAGGCCGCTCGCCGCCCACTGGCGGTCGGGGATCCCGACCGCCTGGCGACGCACCGGGGCGGCGGGGAGCGAGGCGGAGAAGGTCGGCTCGATCCGGTAGCCCATCGCCATGACGACGAGGTCGACCTCGAGCTGCTCGTTTGCGTCGGTGTACACCGTCGGGCGGCGGTCGGGCCGCTGCTGCTCGGTGCAGGAGAGCTCTGCTCGCGCCACCCGCCCGTCGCGGCCGTCCAGGCGGGCGAGGGTCCGCTGGAAGCGGACCTCGACCCCCTCGGCACGAGCCTCGGCCAGCTCGTCGGGGCGTGCCAGGGCGAACGCCTCGTTGAGCCAGTCGACGCATACGGCGTCCATGTCGAGGCGCCGGGCCGTCCGGGCGACGTCCATGGCCGTGTTGCCGGCTCCGAGCACCAGCACGCTCGGCCGCCGCCCGGCCACCGGTGCGGCGAGGCCGAACGCTGCACGCAGCTCGGCGAGCGGCTGCTCCCCCGCCAGCGTGGCCCTGCCGGCCTTCAAGAACGTCGTGGCGTCGGTCACCCCGTCGAGGTCGGCCCCGGGCACCGACAGGCGCAGCGGCTGGCTGGCGCCGTGGCACAGCACCACGGCGTCGTGCTCCCGACGCAGCGCCTCGAGCTCGTCGGCGTCCACCTCGTGGCCGAGCTCGAGGACGACCCCGGCCTCGACGAGCTGCGCCCACGGCCGGTCGGCGACGGCCGCCGGGAGGGTGAAGTCGGGGATGCCCCATCGCAGCAGCCCGCCCGGGGCGGCGTCGCGCTCGAGCACGGTGACCGACGCACCCGCCTCGCGGAGCGCCCAGGCTGCACCGATCGCGGCAGGACCGGCACCGACGACGGCGACGGAGAGGTCGGCCCGGTCGCCGCGCACCTCGAGCGGCGGAACCGGCGCCACCTCCGTCACGAAGCGCTCGAGCCGGCCGATCGCCACCGGCTGACCGCCGGCGAGGGTCCAGCTGCACGCCCCCTCGCACTGGCTGGCCTGGTCGCACACCCGGCTGCAGACGTCGGGGAGCACCGTCGTCCGCCGGAGGATCTCGTGCGCCTCGACCAGGTCGCCACGGACGATGGCGGCGACGAACGCCGGGATGTCGTTGTGGGTCGGGCAGCCCCGCGCGCACGTCGGGTCGGGACAGGCCAGGCAGCGCGCCGCCTCGGCCTGTGCCTCCTCGAGGGTGGCGAAGCCGAGCCGGATCTCGGAGGCGTCGCCGAGCAGGCTGCCGGGGTGGTGGCTCCGCTCGAGCGTGCGCGGTGCCACGTCCGGCATCCCCTCGACGAGGATGGCGCTGAACGGGCACGTGCGCTCGCACTGACGGCATCCCACGCAGGCGGCGGCGTCGGCCTCGGCGATCCACAGCCGCTCGTTCATCGACAGCGCACCGGCCGGGCAGCGGATCACGCACTCCTGGCAGCCGGCGCACCGGTCGGCCAGGACGTGCACCTCGAGCGCCGCCGCGGCGTCACCAGCCGACGAGGGGTTGGGGGCGAGCAGGGTCATTTCGTGCTCCTCTCTCAGCTCGCGGCGTGCATGGCGACGTACAGGATCGCTGCGGCAAGGCCGGCGACGACGACCAGGCCGGTCGTGGCGACCCGGACACCGACCACGCTGCGACTCACCGGAACGAGCTCCCGACCGGTGATCCGCCAGGTCGCCCACAGCGCACCGAGCGTGCCGAGGGCGATCACGGCGACCTGGACGACCACGATGCTCGGGTCGCCGAGCAGGCGGGTGGCGTAGATCGGCGAGCCGGTGCCCGAGAAGCCGACGATGTGCTGGACCGACGGCACCACCCGGGCGGCGTGCTTGAAGAACTTCGGGAGCTGCCGGGCGAAGTAGTCGGCACCCATCACCGGGATGAGCCCGTAGGCGATCGGGACGAAGAATGCCCGGAACCGCGACCGCCGGTCGGCGAACCCGCCGGGCGCCGCCAGCTCGAGGTCACGGCGGGCCAGCACCGCCGAGAAGCCCCGGGTGATCCCGGCCAGCACGGCGGCGAGGGCGACGATGATGGCGAGGTAGGCGACCGGGTTCGGGTAGTGCGGGAACCCCATGTGGCTGTTGAGCCAGGTGTCCACCGAGTTGTACACGTTCGTCGCGTTGATCTGCTGGTACAGGACCAGGCCGAACAGCAGGGCGACCGCCCACGCGACGTCGGCACGACGGCGGCGTGGGGCGACCACCGAGGTGAGCGGCTTCTGGAGGAACAGGCCGACGTTGTCCTCCGAGCACGACTTGTAGCACTCGGTGCACAGCCCGCAGGCGAGGTTCGAGTCGGCGCTGCCCGGCCAGGTGTACCACGGGCAGCCGAAGCCGTCGGTGCCGCCCCGCATGCAGTCCTTCGTGGTGCAGCTGAGGCACACCTCGCGGTCCCGGGTGCGGAAGCCGGCCACCGAGCCCATCGAGCCCACCGTCCCGATGAGCGAGGTGAGCGGGCAGAAGTACCGGCAGAAGCTCCGCCGCTCGAACACCAGGAAGAACGTCAGCGCCGAGGCGACGATCCCCACCACCATCCAGGCGGTGTCCGCCGGGTTGCCCGGCCCGGCGATGTTGAAGAACTCCTCGATCCAGGTGAGCAGGAGGAAGCTCGCCACCGGGATGACGAAGCCGTAGCGGGCGATCGGCTCCGGCACCTTGCGGCCGAGCCCCAGCGCCTTCTGGGTGCGCTGGAACAGCGTCCGGCGCTGGATCCACTCGCCGAACCCGCCGAAGGGGCACATGGCGCACCAGGCGCGACCGACGACCACCATCATCACGAACACGAGGCAGAACCACACGTACCAGGTGATCGCGGCGCCGAAGTTGAGGCCGGGGATGGCCGTCCCGAGCAGCCCGACGAAGATGACCGTCCAGAAGACGATCTGGTTCGGCAGGATGAGCAGGAACTGGAACTTCCGGTTGCGCAGCAACCGGGCGACCCGCGGGTTGCGGGCGAGGTCGAGCCCCGGCGAGGGGTCCGACGCGGCGAAGCGCGCTGCCAGCCCCGTACGCTCCGGCGCCCGCAGGTGCATCGACCGGACGACCGGGTCCTCGAGATGGACCGGCGTCTCCCGGGTGTCCAGGGCCATTCGCAGCACCTCCGCACAATCGACGACCACGCACCGTGGATCTACGGATGCCACCGTACTATCCACTGGCTCTATGTCAAGTTCACTACTACACTTTCTTTCCGTGGACCTCGAGCTGACGAAGCGCGGCGACTACGCCCTCCGGTCGGCGATCTGCCTCGGCCGTGCCTTCTCCTCTGGCGAGTCCCGAAAGCTGCGCCAGGTGTCGGCGGAGATGGCCGTGCCGAGGACGTTCGTGTCCCAGATCCTGGGTGACCTCGTTCGTGCCGGGATCGCCGTCTCCACCCTCGGGGCGAAGGGCGGCTACCGCCTCTCGCGTGCCCCGGTCGACGTCACCCTCCTGCAGATCGTCGAGGCGGCCGAGGGGGCCCTCGGCCAGACCGGCTGCGTGATGGGCGAGGGCCCCTGCCGGTGGGACGAGGTCTGCCCGATGCACGACAGCTGGTCGCTCCTCGTCTCGAGCACGCGCACCCTGCTCGAGCGGACCACCCTCGCCGAGCTGGTCGCCCGCGACGCCCGCCTCGAGGCAGGCGACCTTCCGGTGCCGGCCGACGCCCACCGCAGCCTCCCGCTGTCCGCCGTCGTCGAGGAGTCGGTCACCGTCGGGCTGGCGCTCGGGGCGCTCGCTGCACGGGTGCGGGCCGACGACTCCTGGCTCGTCTCCCACCTCCAGGCCGCTTCGGCGGCCGGCGAGGCCGTCCGGGTCCGGATCGGTCCGGGCGGTCCTGCCTGGCTCGGCAAGACGGTGGCCGTGCGGCTCGGGACGCTCGAGCCAAGGGGCAACGGGCTGTCGCTCGCCGTCGAGTGGCAGGCCACCGGCCCACGGTCGCTGTTCCCTCGCTTCGACGGCACCCTGTCGCTCGAGCCGGTCGCCCCCGACCGCTGCGAGCTGCGCCTCGCCGGTCGCTACCGCCCGCCCCTCGGCGCCGCCGGGCAGGTGCTGGACGAAGCCGTCCTGGCACGGGTCGCCCGGGCGACCGTCCGGACGCTCGTCCGGCGCGCTGCCGCCGTCCTCGAGCGCCCCGAGACGGTGCCCGGCGAGCCGGCGGGCGCCCCGGCCGAGCGGGCGCCGGGGAACCTCGTCGCCCCGACGGGCTAGAGGACGGCCGCCGCGCTGCCGTCGAGCGGCACCGACCAGCGCACCTCGGTCCCGCCGGTCGGGCGGGCGCGCACGCTGCAGCGCCCGCCGAGAGCACGCGCCCGCGAGCGCATGTTGGCGATGCCATGACCGTGCGACCGGTTCGACGGCGGCAACCCCGCCCCGTCGTCGGCCACGACGAGCGACAGGCCGGCGTCGACGGCGATCTCCACGCCGACCCAGCCGGCACCGGCGTGGCGGGCCACGTTGGACAGCGCCTCGCGCAGCGACGACAGCAGCTCCACGGCGACCGCCTCCGGGACGCGCTCGTCGATGGCGCCGCGGAAGCGGACGTCCGGCTCGAACCCCATCCCGTGGGAGACCTCTGCGCAGACGGTGAGGACCCGCGAGCGCAGCGTCGGGCCGCCCCCCTTCGGCTGCTCGAGGGCGAAGATGGTCGCACGTACGTCCCGGATCGTGGCGTCGAGGTCGCCCACCGCCTCCTCGATGCGGACGCGCACGGCCGGCTCGTGGACGAGCGACAGCGACGACTGCAACGACAGCCCCGTCGCGAACAGCCGCTGGATCACCGTGTCGTGCAGGTCCCGGGCGATCCGCTCGCGGTCGGCCGCCAACGACAGCTCGGCGACGCGGGCCTGCAGCCGGGCGTGGTCGACGGCGATGCCGGCGGCCGTGGCCAGGGCGACGACCAGGGCCTCGTCGTCCTCGCTGAACGACGCTCCCCCGGCCTTCTCGGCGAGGTAGAGGTTGCCGAACACGGCGTCACGCACCCGCACCGGCACGCCGAGGAACGACCGGAGCTCGGGATGCCCCGGGGGGACGCCGACGGCGTCGGGGTGCGTGCGCAGGTCGTCGAGGCGCAGCGGGCGGGGGTCGACGACGAGCAGGCCGAGGATCCCGTCCCCCCTCGGCAGCCGCCCGATCGCCGCCTCGGCACCGGGCGGGAAGCCGGCGTGGATGAACTGGACGAGGCGTCTCCCCTCCTCGTCGAGCACCCCGAGGGCGCCGTAGCGGGCGCCGGTCATCGTCCGTGCGGCGTCGACCACGAGGCGCAGCACCCCCGACAGCTCGACCTCCGACTCGATGGCGAGGAAGGCGTCGAGCAGCGCCTTCAGCTGGTCCGGGTCGTCGAGCGCGTGGTACGGCACGCAACCATCGTGCCACCGGGCGGCATGCGGCAGACTGGGCACATGAGCGTGCGCGTGTTCCTCCTCGACGACCACGAGGTCGTCCGCCAGGGCGTCCGGCGGGTGCTCGAGAGCGACGAGGACATCGAGGTGGTCGGCGAGACGGGCACCGCTGCCGGCGCCGCCGAGGCGATCGCGGCCGCCCGCCCGGACGTCGCCGTGCTGGACGTCCGGCTGCCCGACGGGAGCGGCATCGACGTGTGCCGCGACGTCCGCTCGTCCCACCCGGAGATCGCCTGCCTGATGCTCACCTCGTTCTCCGACGACGAGGCGCTCGCCCAGGCCGTGCTCGCCGGCGCATCGGGGTACGTGCTCAAGCAGATCCGCGGGAACGAGCTCGTCACCTCGGTCCGGGCCGTTGCCGCCGGCCACTCCCTGATCGACCCGGCGACCACGCGGCGCGTGCTCGAAGAGCTGCGCCGGGCGCACGAGGAGGCCGAGGGCGTCGAGCGCCTCACCCCGCGCGAGCGCGAGATCCTCGACCTCATCGCCGCCGGACGCACCAACCGGCAGATCGGCACCGAGCTCTACCTCGCCGAGAAGACCGTGAAGAACTACGTGTCCAACCTGCTCGCCAAGCTCGGCATGGGGCGTCGCTCGGAGGCGGCCGCCTACGCCGCCCGCCTCGCCGAGCGCCGCGCCCTTCTCGCCCGCGACCAGCCGCCCTCGCAGGCCTGAGGGGCCGCCTGCCGGGCGAAGGTCCGAACGGCCCTGTTGCCCTCCGGTCCCTCCGGCCGACGCTTCGGGTGAGGAGGTGGTCCAGATGACGGAGCCGAAGGAGTCGCCCGGGGCAGCTGCCGGCACCGGCACGGGCGTGGTGGTCGTGGGCATCGACGGCTCGCCGCCCTCGTCCCGGGCCCTCGCCGCCGCGGCGGACGAGGCGCGCTGGCGCAAGGCACGCCTCCGCGTCGTCGGCGCCTGGAGCTTCCCGGCGTTCGCCGCCGGGGCGTACGTGCCGGCGGGCGCCTACGAGGACGTCCCTGCGGCGCTCGATGCGGCGGTGGCCGCCCAGGTGGCCGAGGTCCTCGGGCCGCAGCCCGACGTCCAGGTGGAGCGGGTCACCGGCGAGGGCCCGGCGGCGTCGTTCATCCTCGACGCCGCGAAGGACGCCGACCTCGTCGTCGTCGGCTCGCGTGGGCGCGGCGGCTTTGCCGGGCTGCTGCTCGGGTCGGTCTCCTCCCAGGTGGTCCACCACGCGCACTGCCCGGTCCTCGTCGTGCGCACCTGAGGGGACCCGACGGCATGTTCGTGCAGGAGGTGGCGCTCGTCGACTGCCCCTTCGACGACGTCGCCCGCCGCCTCGCCGCCGACGCGCCGGGCGTCCTGGCGGCCCCGGCCATCCCGCCGGCGCACCCCGACGACCTGGCGGGCGGCGAGGGCAACGCGGCCGCAGGCGCCGACCAGGCCGGTGCGCCGGGCGGGCCGCCGCGCCAGCGGGTCCGGCCCGGCGGCTGGCCCTCCGTGCTGGCACCGACGGTCGTCGTCCACGTCGGCCCGGTGCGCCGCCGCGAGGCCGCCCTGCTCGTCGCCTTCAGCTGGGTTCCCGAGGGCGACCGGGCGGCCAGCCTGCTCCCGAGCCTCGACGCCGACCTCGAGGTGGTGCCCGTCGGGACCTCCGAGACGGCCCTCACCCTGCGCGGCTCCTACGAGCCGCCGGCCGGCGCCCTCGGTCGCCGTGTCGACGGCCTCGTCCTGCACCGCCTGGCCGAGGCGACCGTGCGCTCCTTCCTCGCCGGCGTGCGCGACCGGCTGGACCCGGCGGTGCGGCACAACGACGGCGGCGACTCCGGGCGCTAGACGGGCGACGCTTCCGAACGCTTCGCCGCGCCCGCGCCCGCGATCGCCGAGGCGTCGCCACCGGGGGGCTCGCACGTGCGGCACCGGCCGAGGACGTCGAGTCGGTGCTCGACGACGCCGAAGCCGTGGGTCGCCCCGACGACCCGCGCCGCCTCGCGCAACGTCTGCTCGAGGTCCAGGCTCAGCTCGACGTCCTCGACCCGACCGCACTCGACGCACACCAGGTGGTGATGGTGGTGCGACAGCGCCTCGGCGAGCTCGAAGCGGTCGTGGTCCTCGGGCCCCCGCAGGCGCCGGAGCACGCCGAGCTCGACGAGCGAGGTCACGTTGCGATAGGCGCTGCTCTGCGCCAGCTCTTCGTTGGCGGCGACGATCTCCGGCACCGTGAGCGGCCGGCCGGCGCGCGCGAGGACGTCGACGAGGGCCCGCCTGCCAGCCGTGTAGCGCTGGTCGGCCTCGGCGAGGCGTCGCTCGACGACGTCGTGGACGGTCGCGCTCACGGCCGCCATGCTAGGACCGGACCCTCGCGACCAGCCGGGCCACGCCGTAGGAGAGCGCACCGCCGGCGCCCACGAAGAAGCCGATCGGCCAGCTCGTCAGGTATCCCAGCGCCACCGACGCCCACACGATGCCGAGCGCGACGGCCACCGACCCCGCCACCCCGACGAGCGGGCTGCGGGCGAGCAGCCGCACCGCGGCGGCCGGTGCGCTCACGAGGCTGAACATGAGGAAGGCCCCGACGACGGGCACGGCGGCGGTCGTTGCGAGGGTCAAGAGGACGAGGAAGGCCGCCTCGACGGCTGCCGACCGGCGGCCACGCACCACCGAGGCATCCCCGAGCGCCGACCAGGCAAGCAGCGGGCGGAACAGGGCGCCGGCGAGGAGGACGCAGGCGAGGCTCACCGCCACGATCGCCGGCGTGTCCCCGAGCCCGACCCCGAGGAGCTGGCCGAACAGCAGCGAGAACACCTCCGGCGCGTACGACGTGCTCAGCCCGAGGAACAGGGCGCCGGACGCGAGCAGCAGGACGAGGGCGAGCGCCGCCGCCACGTCGTGGCGCCCCCGCCGCCCGAGAAGGGCGATCACCACGGCGCCGAGCAGCGAGAAGGCGCCGGCACCGAGCACCGGCGACAGGCCGAGCACGGCGGCGCCGGCGGCGCCGGCGAAGGCACCCTGCGGGAGCGCATGGGCGGCGAACGTCTCGCCGCGCAGCACGACGAAGTAGCCGACGACCCCGGCGACCACGGCCACGGCGCTGCCGGCGATCCACGTGCCGGCCATGAAGCTGGCGAACATGCCGCCCCCTCAGCCCGCCCGCCGCCGCGCCGACCGCCGGCGGCCGCGCCCGGCCAGGAGCCCGGCCGCCAGGTCTGCGACGAAGAGGAGCACCACGACGAAGAAGCTCGCCGGCCACCCGTGCTGGGCAGGAGGCCACGCGTAGCTGTCGTAGGCGAGCAGCACCCCGGCGAAGGTGGCGACGACGCCGAGGGCCGCCGCCAGCGCCACTGCGGAGCCAGGGCGCCGGGTGACCCGCAGCGCCGCCCCGGACGGCCCGACGAGCAGCGCCGTGCTGAGCACCGCCCCGATGGTCATCGCCGACAGCGCCACGGCGACGGCGAGCGCAACCAGGTACCCGAGCTCGACCCGGCGCACCCGCACGCCCCGGGCGGCCGCCACGTCGGGGTGGACCGCCGCCAGCAGCAGCGGGCGGAAGCAGACGAGCACCGCCACGAGCGCAACGGCCCCGAGGCCGGCCACGAGCGGGACGGTGCCCGGCGGGACCACGAACAGCGAGCCGAACAGCACCGTCATCGTGGCGCCGGTCGTGCTCGTCGAGTTCGCGTCGAGGTACAGGAAGAGCGCCGACACCCCGAGCGCGGCGCCGAGCACGATGCCGGTGGCGATGTCCCTGCTCCTGCGCTCACGGGAGCCCGCCACGTGGAAGGCGCCGACGGCGATCGCCGAGCTGGCGAGGAACCCCCACAGGGCGCTGACGCCGAGCAGGAAGGCGCCTGCTCCCCCGGTGGCGCCGATGTCGCCGAGGGCGTGACCGGCGAACGACTGCCGCCGCACCACGGTGAGCACGCCGACCGGCGCAGAGACGAGCGACACGATGCCCCCGAGCGCGAGCGCCACCCGGACCGGACCGCTCGAGAGGAACCCGGGCGCCACCAGCCCCGCCAGCACCGTCATCGCACCTGCTCCACCCCGCCGTCCGACCCGGGGGGCCGGTCCGGGTCGGGGACGTCGACCCGGGTGGCCGGTCCCGCCGGCACGACCAGGATCCGCCCGTGCACCCGAAGCACGTCGACGTGATGGCGGTACAGCCGCGTCAACACCTCGCTGCGCACCACCTCCTCGGTGGTCCCCCAGACGGCACGTCCCTCGGCGAGGTACACGACCCGCGACATCACCGGAAGCAGCGGGTTGACGTCGTGGGCCGACACGAGCACCGCGACCTCGTGCTCGGCCGCCACCCGCCCGAGCAGCTCGGCGACCTCCTGCTCGCTGCGCACGTCGAGGTTGGCGAGCGGCTCGTCGAGCACCACCACGGCCGGCCGGGCGACGAGCGCATGGGCGAGCAGCACCCGCTGCTGCTGACCCCCGGACAGCCGCCCGATGCGGTCGTCGGCGAAGCCCGCAGCCCCGACGCGCTCCAGCGCCTCGTCGACGAGCTCGCGGCGCCGACGGGTCGGAAGCGGGATGCCCAGCCGGTGGCCGTCGAGGCCGAGACCCACCAGGTCGCGGGCACGCAGCGGCAGCTCGGCATCGACCAGGTGCTGCTGGGGCACGTAGGCGAGCCCGCCCGGCCGCCGCGCCGCCCCCTCCCGCCGGACCAGCCCGCTCGTCGGGCGGACGAGGCCGAGCACGACGCGCAGCACCGTCGTCTTGCCGGCCCCGTTCGGCCCGATCAACCCGGTCACCTCGCCGGGTGCCAGGCCGAAGCGCACGCCCTCGACGATCAGGCGCCCGCCGAGCACGACCCCGACGTCCTCCACCGACAGCACCGGCGGGCGCCCCAGCGCCGCGCCGCCGCTCCCGGCCGCCCGCCCGCCGGCCGCCTCGCTGCGCACCGGCGTGCCACCCCCGGCTAGGCCGGTCACAGGTGCCCCGTCGAGCGTCCGTTGGCGATGGCGACCTCGAGCGCGTGCGTCTCGGCCACCATCCAGCTGCCGTAGTGGAACCCGGGCGACGGCATCGTCTCGTACACGGCCACGGTCGGAACGTGCGAGCGCCGCGCGAGCGCCAGCAGCGACGTCGTGAGCGGGTCGGTGACCTGCACGTTGTAGAGGAGCGCTCGCACGCGGTGGTGGGTCAGCTCGTCCTGCAGCGCCTGGACGAGCTGCGGCGAAGGGTCGACCCCGTTCATCACGTCCGCCTGGAACGCCCACGGGGTGACCATTCGCAGGCCGGCCGCCGCCACGAGGTCGTCGGCGACCGGCTCGGTCGCCGCCACCGGCGCCCCGGCGAAACGGTGGCGCAGTGTCGCCATCGCCCGGCGCCACGGCTCCAACGTCGCGTCGAAGGCAGCAACGTTGTGCCGAAAGAGGGCGGCGTGACCAGGGTCCAGGTGGGAGAGCGCGCGGGCCACGGCCGCCGCCACGGCCGGCATCGTCCCCGGCGCGTACCAAAGATGGGGGTTCCGCGTGCTCGACGGCAGGTGGAGCAGCGTGGCCACGTCGATCACCTGGCGCGACCTGCTCGGCGAGGCGGCCTCGATCCGGCTGAGGAACGAGTCGTAGCCGAGGCCGTTCTGCACGACGAGGCCGGCCGCCGCCACCTGCTGCGCCACCCGCACGCTCGTCTCGTAGGTGTGCGGGTCCACCGACGGGTTCCGCAGGACGGACGTCACGCTGACGGCGCGCCCCCCGACCGCGGCCACGACGTCCCCGTACTCGTTCTCGGCCGCCACGACGGCGATCCGGCCACCGCCCTCGCCCGCTCCCCGCCCCCCGCTGCGCCGCTGCCCGGTCGCCGCCGCCGCAGCCGTGGCCGTGGCCGTGGCCGTGGCCGTGGCCGTGGCCGTGGCCGCAGCCGTGGCCGTGGCCACCATCGCGACGACCACCAGCGCCAGCCCGAGCGAACGCACGCCCGCCGCCCGCCGCCACCTGCCACCGGCTCTGCGCATCGCTCGCTCCTCCGCTCCCCGCCGCACGGCGCTCGACGGTTGCTCGACAAGAATGATACTCGTTCTCACTCTCGCCCGAGCAGCGCCCGCGAGGCGGGGGGCGGGGGCCCGGTCAGTGGTCGGCGGCAGGCCGGGGTCGGCGGAGGGTGCGCGCCAGGGCGTCCGGGGCGTCGAGCTCGGGGGCGAGGCGGACCTTGGCGTCCACGACGACGGCACCGGTCGGCGAGGCCACGACCGGGTTGGCGTCGAGCTCGACGAGCTCGGGGCAGAGCTCGGCGAGGGCGCCGACGCGCCGGATGATCTCGGCGAGCGGTCCGAGCGCCACACCGGGGGCGCCGCGGTAGCCCGTGAGCAACGGGGCCGTGCGGAGCCGCTGGAGCATGGAGTGCGCCTCGTCGAGGGTGATCGGCGGCACGCCGAAGGTATGGTCGCCGAGCAGGTCGGTGATGACCCCGCCGACCCCGAACACGACGAGCGGGCCGAACAGCGGGTCGGCGCTCATCCCGACCAGCACCTCGAGGCCGGGGGGGACCATGGGCTGCACGAGCAGCAGGAGCGCCTCGTCGCCGAGCCGCTCCTGCATCGCTGCGGCTGCAGCGGCAAGGGCGGTGGGGCTGTCGATGCCGAGGGCGACGCCGCCGACGTCGCTCTTGTGCACGAGCGATCCTGCCGCCACCTTCAGGGCGACCGGGTAGCCGACGCGCTCGGCCGCCGCGCGCGCTGCGTCGAGGCCGGGGACCACCTCGGAGGCGGCCACCGGGATGGAGGCCGCCGAGAGCAGCCGGAAGGCGGCGTCGGCGCTCAGCCAGCCACCCTCGGGGCAGGCGGCGAGCTCCTCGGCGACGACGGCGCGCACCGCCGCGGCGTCGATGCCCGGGACCACCTCGTGGACCGGCTCGGGCAACGCGCGCCAGGACCCGTAGCCGGCCAGCCGCCCGAGCGCGGCGGCGGCGCGCTCGGGCGAAGGAAGGACCCCGAGGCGCGACGGCGCCCGTACCGCCCGCAGCTCCGGGTCGTTCGGGGCGACGAGGCAGGCCACCACCGGCTTGTCGGACACGGCGGCGACGCCGGCGAGCGCCGCCGAGGCGTCGGCCGCCGAGAGGGCGTTCAACGGGGTCACCACGACGAGCACGGCGTCGAGGCCGGGATCGGCGAGCAGCACCTCCGCTGCCGCCTCGAGGGTGTCCCGGTCGGCGGCCGACGTGAGGTCGACCGGATTGCCGACGGCCGACGCGGGCGGGGCGAGCGCCGCAAGGCGCCCGGCCGTCGCCTCGGCGAGCTCGGGGACCTGGAGCCCGGCGCGCTCGCAGGCATCTGCGGCGAGCACCAGCGGACCACCCGAGTTGCCGACGAGCGCCACGCGGCCGCCCGCCGGGACCGGGCAGGTGGCGGCGAGCGTCACGACGTCGAGCAGCTCGTCGAGGCCGCCCACCTGGATGGCGCCGGACGTCGCCAGCAGCTGGTCGACCGCGACGGTCGGGGTGGCGGCGGCGGCGGAGTGAGAGCGGGCGCCCCGCTGACCGGCGACCGTCGTGCCCGCCTTCAGGACGACGATCGGCTTCTCGCGGGCGACCCGCCGGGCGATCCGGGCGAACTTGCGCGGGTTGCCGAACGACTCGAGGTACAGGGCGATGACGTCGGTCCGCTCGTCGTGCTCCCAGGCGCACAGCAGGTCGTTCGAGCTCACGTCGGCCTTGTTGCCCATCGATACGAACGCCGACAGGCCGAGGCCGGCCGCTCGGGCGTGCTCGAGCAGCAGGACGCCGACGGCGCCCGACTGCGACGCCAGGGCCACGTTGCCCGCCACCGGGGCGCCTGGGCCGAAGCTGGCGTTCATCCGGACCTCCGGCGCCGTGTGCAGCAGCCCGAGGCAGTTCGGCCCGAGCAACCGAACGCCATGGCGCCGCGCCGTCTCGAGCACCGCCAGCTCGAGCTCGCGCCCCGCCGGACCGATCTCGGCGAACCCGGAGGAGATGACGGCAAGCGACCGGACGCCGGCCGCCGCGCACTGCTCGACGACGGCCGGCACCGCCGTCGCCGGCACGGCGACGATGGCGAGGTCGACCACCTCGGGGACGTCGCCGATCGTGGCGAAGGCCGGCACACCGCAGATGGACCGGGCGACCGGGTTGACCGGGTAGACGCGACCGGCGAAGTCGTAGGCGAGCAGCGCTCGCAGCAGCTCGTGGCCTGCCGCTCCGGGCTGCCGGCTGGCGCCGACCACGGCGACGCTCTGCGGCTCGAGCATCGGCACGAGGCTCCGGGCGATGGCCCGGCGCTCACGGCGGTCACGTGCCGCGAGGTAGGGGGGGGTCGGGGCCAGCTCGAGGGTGACGACCACGGTGCCGTCGACCACCCGCTGGGAGCGCTCCAGGCCGAGGTCGTCGAAGACGCGCAGCATGGTCACGTTCTCCGGCAGCGTCTCTGCCTCGAAGCGCTCGATGCCGCGGCGGCGAGCGTAGGCGGCGAGCTGCTCGAGGAGCACCGTGCCGACGCCCCGGCCCTGGAAGTCGTCGTCCACCACGACGGCCAGCTCGGCCACCTCGGCGTCCTCGAGCCCCTCGTAGCGGGCAACGGCCACCAGCCGGCCGCGCCACTCGGCGACGAGCGCCATCCGGCGCGCGTAGTCCACCGTGGTGAAGCGACGTGCCTCCTCCGGCGAGAGCGACGGGTGGGCACTGAAGAACCGGCGGTGGATCGTCTCGGCCGACAGCCCCGCGTGGAAGGCGACGAGCGGGTCTGCGTCACCCGGCCGGATCGGCCGTACCCGCACGCCGGTGCCGTCGACCAGCACCACGTCGCCCGCCCACGAGCCCGGATAGCCCGCCCGCGCCCCGTCCGTACCGATCCCGAGGTCCGTGTCCGCCATGGCCGCCATCGTCGTCGGCGCGGCCACCTGGTTGCTAGGGACGTTCGGCCCTCGGCCCCGCTACAGCGGCAGCCCCTTCGCGATGGACC
The DNA here is from genome assembly GCA_021809425.1 of Actinomycetes bacterium. Classification (GTDB taxonomy): domain Bacteria; phylum Actinomycetota; class Acidimicrobiia; order Acidimicrobiales; family Bog-793; genus JAKBAA01. Next base: position 27,865 of record JAKBAA010000037.1, read on the forward strand.
GGATGTAGCGGAGGATGGCGATGTGCTTTCGGGTGTCGAGCTCCATCGTCTCTACGAGCAGCGCCCACAGCGTCGTCGACGCCACCGGTCGGAGGCTGCGGCGCAGCTCCTTCAGCGCCCGTCGGTCCTCGTGCTCGAGGGCGAGCAGCCGCTCGGTCGCCTGGAGCAGCGCCTCGGGATCGCGCCGGGTGATCGGGATGCTCGGCACCCCCGCGTCCGGGGAGGCGAGCTGGGCTTCGGCGCGCACCGACCGGGCCAGCTCCTCGAAGATGCGGTGGTGCCGCTCCTCGTCGTCGGCGATGAGCCGCGCCAGGTAGGCGATGTCGGGCGAGCCGGCATCCTCGGCCAGCTGCTGGTAGCCACCGAGCACCGCGCCCTCCGTGGCCACGTGCTGGGTCAGCTGGTCGTAGAGCTCCTGCTCCCACACGCTTGCTCCGGTGATCGTCTCGCTCATGGTCCTGCCCTCCCACGACGGCACCGCCCGGCCCACTGCCGAGCCGCCGACCGCCATCGTCGCCCCGCGGCACCGAGGGCGGGTAGGGACGAACGGCACCTCCCGCGGCGTCGACGACGCGACCTTCGGACGGGCCGATGGTCCCTGGCTGCAACGCCGCCCGAGCCGGCAGCCTAGGAGGCGTCAGAGCAACGAAAGGAGTCAGCGATGCGCAGAAAGGTCTTCGATCTGCTCGCCAGCGCCGGTGGTCTCGTGATGGTGATCGTGCTCGCTGCGGCCGGGGCACTGCTCACCTGGGGCTGGACCTACACCCAGTCCACGGTGCACAACCAGCTCTCCAACCAGCAGATCTACTTCCCGCCGAAGGCGGCCTTCGCCGCCGCCAAGGCCGGCACCGAGATCACGCCGAGCATGATCCCCTCGGTCTCCCAGTACGCCGGCCAGCAGCTCCTCACCGGCCCCCAGGCGGAGGTGTACGCGAACGACTTCATCGCCGTCCACCTCTCCGAGATGCCCTACCACGGCGTCTACTCGAAGGTGAGCGCCGCCGCTCGGGCGGCCACGCCCGGCAGCGCGCAGGCGACCAGCCTCACGGCGCTCGAGCAGACGAGCTTCCAGGGAACGACCCTGCGCGGCCTCCTGCTCGAGGCGTACGGCTTCTGGACCTTCGGCCAGATCGCCTTCTGGGCCTCGATTGCCAGCTTCACCCTGGCGTTCGCGATGGCCCTCCTCACCGGGATCGGCTTCTGGCACGCACGGCAGGTGCCCGCCGAGCTCGAGCTGCTCCCCGGCAAGCAGGAAGGGCGCCGTAGCGCCTGAACCGCCATGGGGACGGCGTCGAGGGCGCTGGCTCCCCCTGGACGCCAACCGACCGCCCGGCCGACCTGCTCGGTCGGGCGGTCGGCGCGTCCTGCCGCCTGCCGCCTGCCGCCTGCCGCCGGCCGCCGGCCGCCGGTCATCCCGCCGGATGGGCGGAGCGAACAGCGACGCGACCGGTGCGCGAGACATCCCGGTCGTGCGCAATTACGCGCCACCGGGAAGGTCGCCCGACCGGGCCGGTTGCCGACGCCGCCGCGCGGCAGTAGAACGTGCGGGTGGGCGACGAGGCC
>JAKBAA010000038.1 GCA_021809425.1 Actinomycetes bacterium
CTCCCCGGGCTGATCCCCGTCGGCGAGGACGGGACGGCGGCCTACCTGGTCAACGTGGCACCGGGACGGCGGCTGGCGCTCGCCGGCGACGAGGTGCGCGCCGGGCGTGCCCTCGAGGGGATCGTGCTCGCCCTGCGGTGCCTGCCCTGGGCCGACGAGCTGGCGACAGAGCTGGTCGGCATCGGGCCCCCTGGGCCTGCCGAACGTTGCTACCACCTGAGCGCCTCCAGCCCCGAGGAGCTGGCCGCGCTCGCCGAGGCGCCGGCCTACGAGGCCGACCGGCGGTGCAACGACCGGTGGGCGCGCCAGCCGCTCGTCGTCAGCGCGCTCGCCGGCGAGCCGGCCCACTCGGCCCTGCTCGAGCGCTGCCGGGACCGGGCCGGGATCGTGGGGCTCGGTGGCGACGGCGACGACCAGCTCGTGCTGGACGGGGCCGGCGCGCTGCTCGAGCCGGCGGGGCTCCGTCTCCGCCCGCTGTGCCCGACGCCGGCCCAGCTCGCCGAGGCCGACCGCCTGCTCGCCGAGGCAGCGGCGAGCGCCCGCCCGGTGGAGGGGGGCCACGTCGAGGGAGGGACGGGGACGTTGGCGGCCGGCGGTCGGGTGGAGGTGCGCCTGCTCGACGGCGAGCCCCGCCTCGAGGGTGGCGCGGTCGAGGCGGTGGCCGAGCGCGATCGCGCCCGCGCCGTCGAGGTGCTCGTCGACCTCGCCCTTCGTGGCGGCGAGGCGAGCGTCGACGAGCTGCTCGACGACCTGTTCCTCACCCCACGCCGGCCCGATGCGGGCGCGCAGCTCGAGCGCATCCTGTCGGCCGCCCGCGCTGCGCTCGGGGTGGGCGCCGACGGCACGGCGTTGCTCCGGCGACCGCGGCCCGACCGGGTGGAGCTCCACCCGGAGGTCACGCTGGACGCGTCCCGCCTCGGTGCCGCTGCGGCCACGGCCATGTCGCCCGCGACGCCCCCGGCCGTGGCCGAGCGGCTGCTCCGGGACGCGTTGGCGCTCGTCGGCCCCCGCCCGCTCGGCCCGGTGTACCCGTGGCTCGCCTCGTCGGGCCGCCGGGACGAGGTCGCCGCCGCGGTGGTCGACGCCGCCCACCACCTGGCGCTGCTGGCGCTGGCCACCGGCGACGTCGTGCTCGCCCGCTGGGCCGTGACCCAGGGTCGCCTCGCCGAGCCGTGCGCCGAGGTGCTGGCGCGGGACCTCATGCTGGCCTGCGACGCCGACGGGGACCACGACGGGACGGTGGCCGCCTGGCGGGCGCTCGAGGACGACCTCGCCCGCCTCGGCGGCCACGAGCCCTCCGAGGAGACCCGCGAGCTGTACGTCTCGCTCGCCCGCCGCCGTCGCTAGGGTCCGATCGTGCGGATCGGCGTGCCCCGGGAGACGAAGGACCAGGAGTACCGCGTCGCCCTCACCCCGGCGGGCGCGCGCGAGCTGGTGTCGCACGGCCACGAGGTGCTCGTCGAGCGGGGTGCCGGCGAGGGGTCCTCGCTGCACGACGACGACTACCGCGCCGTCGGCGCCCGCCTCGTCGGGACGGCCGACGAGGTGTGGGGGGCCGCCGAGCTCGTCTGCAAGGTGAAGGAGCCGGTCGGCGCCGAGCTCGACCGGCTCCGCCCGGACCTCGTGCTGTTCACCTACCTCCACCTCGCCGCCGCCCGGCCGCTCACCGAGGCCATCCTGGCGCAGCGCACCACCGCCATCGCCTACGAGACGGTCGAGCTCGCCGACGGGTCGCTCCCGCTGCTGGCGCCGATGAGCGAGGTGGCCGGCCGCATGGCACCGATGGTGGGCGCCCAGCACCTGATGCGCCCGGGTGGCGGGCCGGGCGTGCTGCTGAGCGGCGTCACCGGCGTCCGCCCGGCCCGCGTCGTGGTGCTCGGCGCCGGTGTCGCCGGCCGAGCGGCGGCGGCCATCGCCGTCGGCATGCACGCCGACGTGGAGGTGCTCGACCGCGACCTCGAGCGGCTCCGGCACCTCAGCCACGCCGCCGCCGGGCGGCTGCGCACGCTCGCCGCCAACGAGCACGCCGTCGAGGAGGCCTGCCGGGCAGCCGACCTCGTGATCGGCGCCGTGCTCGTCCACGGCGCACGGGCACCGCGCCTTGTGAGCGACCGCCTCGTCGCCGAGATGCGCCCGGGGTCGGTCCTCGTCGACCTCGCGATCGACCAGGGTGGCTGCTTCGCCTCGAGCCGGCCGACCACGCACGCCCAGCCGACCTTCCCGGTCGGCCGCAGCCTCTTCTACTGCGTCGCCAACATGCCCGGGGCCGTCCCCCACACCTCGACCCACGCCCTCGCGAACGCCACCCTCCCGTACCTCGTCGAGCTCGCCGACCGAGGCTGGCGGGCGGCGCTGAAGGCGGACCCGGCGTTGCGCGCCGGCCTCAACGCGGCCGCTGGGACGCTCGCCTCGGTCCCGGTCGCCGAGGCGCACGGCATGGCCTCGGTCGACGTCGAAGCGCTGCTGGCCTAGCCCCTGCCGGCCCGCTCACTGCCACCACGAGGGCGCGGACAGCTACTACCGTGCCGGCCGTGCCTTCCCACCGCAGAGCCAAGCCGTCCGTCGCGCCCGCCGTCCGCCGCCGGCGCCTCGCCGCCGCCGGTGCGGCCGTCGTCGTCGTGGCGGGCGTGGTGGTGGGCGTCGTGGTGGCGACCGGCGGCAAGCACAAGCTCGGCAACCGCACGAGCGCCACCTCCGGCACGTCCGGACCCTCGGGTACGTCCGGCTCGTCCGCCCCGGCCCTCGCCAGCAACCGGTGCCCGCTCACCGACCTGCCGGCGCCCGGCGGCAAGGTCCCCCAGCGCATCCCGGTGGCGGTCAAGATCGGCAACGAGCCCGGACCGGACGCCGGCGGGCTCGGCGCGGCCCGGCCACAGAGCGGCCTCAACGAGGCCGACATCGTCTACGACACCCCGGCCGAGGGCGGCATCATGCGCTACGAGGCCGTCTACCAGTGCCAGAACGTGTCGAGCATCGGCCCGGTGCGCAGCGAGCGGTGGGTCGACTGGCACATCCTCGCCGAGTTCCCGAAGTCGATCATCGCCCACGTCGGCGGCATCGCGCCGGAGCTCGCCCTCCTGAACGCCCAGCCGTACATCCTGAACGGCGGCGCCTTCCACCACTCCGGGGCCTACACCCAGGACCCGAGCCGGGTCGCCCCCGACGCCACCTACACGAGCACCGCCGCCCTCTACGCGCTCTTCCCCGGCTACCACACGCCGCCACGGCCGGTCTTCTCGTACACGAGCGCCCTCCCCGCCGCGGCGAAGCCGGCCGCCGACCTCAACATCAACTTCTCCCAGGGCACCGACGTCCAGTGGAAGTGGGACCCGACGACCGGGCAGTACCTCCACTTCTACTCGGGCGTCGCCGACGTCGACGCCTTGACGAACCAGCAGGTCTCCACCACCAACATCGTCGTCCAGATCGTCCACTACACCTACGGCCCCTGGCCGGAGAGCCCGGGCGGGACCGGCGACGTGATGAGCGTGGTGACCGGCAGCGGCCCGGGCTACGTGGTACGCAACGGCAAGGAGATCCCGGTCACCTGGCACCGGCCGAACCTGCGGGGCGACACGACCTTCACCACGGCAAGCGGCGCCCCGGTGGGGCTGGCACCTGGCCGCACCTGGGTGGAGATGGTGCTCGACACCACCGCCAAGATCCCCGGCGCCCTCACCTTCACGGCCTGACGGCCCCGGCCGGCGCGCCCGAGGGGACCCGGCGGCGGCGACTGGCGGGCCCCGGCCGCGTCAACGCCGCCCTAATGCCGCGGTAAGAATCGGTCAAGCACCGCCGCTCGCCCCCCGAACGGGCTCGCGCGGGGGTGCCGAGCGACCACACTTTCCTGCCGTGCGCACCGAACCGCTGACGGAGACGACGACCATCCCCTCACGCCCCGGTCCCACCACGCCGACCCCGGGACGACCTCGGCGAGGCCCGCGCCGGCGAGAGATGCGCCGCACACGCCGTCTCGCCCGCCGCAGCGCCTTCGGGCGGCACCCGGTCCGAACGGGCATCCTCGTGGTGCTCGTCGCCCTCTCCCCCGTATGGGTCTCGCTCGGCTCCGCCCTCACCGACCGGAGCCTCGGCTCGAGCCTGGCGGCGCGCGGCGCCGAATGGGTACGGAGCCACGGTGGTGCCTCGGTGGTCGCCTGGATCGAGAACCAGTGGTACAGCCACCACCCCCCGAAGGTGGGCGGCGCGCCGAGCCGCTCGGCTATCCCCAACTTCGGCGCCAGCGGCTCGACGTCCGCCACCGTGGGGTCGAGCACGCCGCCGACCGCCGGCACCTCGACCAGCCACCACCGGGCGACCACCCACCCGGCGACCACCCCGCCGGTGGCCACCAAGCCCGCCGCCCCCGCCGGCCTGCAGGCGCTGCCGACACCGGCCAGCCTCGTCCCCTTCGCCCACCCTGCCCTCGCCGGCGAGGGCGTCTGGCACCCGGTCGGCCGGCGCGTGAACGGCATCCCGGCCGTCTACGAGACCTTCCTGCGGCCGGACGCCGTCCACACGAGCTACGTGGTCGGCCTCGCCTGGTTCGACACCAAGCTGCTCTCGGCCCGCCTCTACTCGGGCAGCTACATCCCGGGCGGCGGCCCGTACACCTACACGGCCCCCGTCTCGCCCGCCGCCTCCCACACGCTCGTGGCGGCCTTCAACGCCGGCTTCCGGATGCAGGACGCCCTCGGTGGCTACTACACCCAGCACAAGCTCGTCATCCCCCTGCGCATCGGGGGGGCCTCGTTCGTGATCTACAAGAACGGCACGGCCAACATCGGCGCCTGGGGGACCGAGGTGCGCATGACCCCGCAGGTCCAGAGCGTGCGCCAGAACCTGGTCCTGCTCGTCGACAACGGCAAGCCGGCTCCCAACCTGAACGCCAACGACACGAGCGTCTGGGGGGCCACCCTCGGCAACCAGGTGTACGTGTGGCGGTCCGGCATCGGCATCACGAAGGACGGCGCCCTCGTCTACGTGGGAGGCCCCGGCCTCAACATCACCGACCTCGCCAACCTGCTCGTCCGGGCCGGCGCCGTCCGGGCGATGGAGCTCGACATCAACACCGACTGGGTGAACCTCGCCACCTTCCACCCGGCCACGCCGACCGGGGCAGCGACCCCGGCGAACGGGACCGACCTGCTGCCGAACATGACCGAGCCGCCGTCGGTTTGGTTCGCCTCCTGGTGGACCCGGGACTTCTTCACCATGTCGGCGCGCTGAGCCCGCTCCACACCGGCGCCGCTCAACCGGGGAGGCGCCGCCAGAGCGAGCTCGGGAGCAGCCGCAGGGCGAAAAGGACCGGCCCGAGCGTGCTCGGCACCCACACCACCTCGGCACGGCGCTCGATCCCGGCGACGACGGCAGCAGCCACGTCCTCCGGGTCGCTCGCCATCGGGGCGGGGGCCATGCCGGAGGTCATGCGGGAGCGGACGAAGCCGGGACGGACGATGGTCACCCCGACGCCGGTCCCCTCGAGGGCGTCCCGCAGCCCCTGGGCGAGGCCGTCGAGCCCGGCCTTGGCGGCGCCGTAGACGAAGTTGGCCTTGCGCACCCGGTAGCCGGCAGCGGAGGACAGGACAACGAGGCGCCCCCCGCCCTGCGCGGCGAGCGCCTTGGCGAAGGCGACGAGGGCGGCCGCCGGGCCGGCGAAGTTCGCGCCGGCCAGGGCCGCCACCGTGGTGGCGTCGAGCTCGTCGAGGCGCGCCGTGCCGAGCCGGCCGGCAGCGACCAGCACGAGGTCGATCGTGCCGAGCCGATCCCCCGCCTGCCGGACGAGCGCGTCGATGCCGGCGACGTCGGTGAGGTCGTGCACGACCACCTCGGCCTCGACGCCGGCATGGGCGGCGGCGGCGGCGGTCGCCTCGAGCGACGCCGCGGTCGGCCCGGTCAGCACCACCCGGCGCAGCCGGTGGCGGGCGAGGGCCACGAGCACGGCTCGGGCGATCTCCGAGCCCCCGCCGAGCACCACCGCCGTCTGCGGCATCCCGGTGACGTCGTTCATCGTCGGCTTCCTCCGCTCCCGTCGTCGCACAGACCGAGCCTCGCGCCGAGATCCGAGCAGAGCACGCCGTGCGGGTCGACGCCGTCACGCACGGAGCGCCAGTCGGCAAGGCGCGGGTACATCGCCGCCAGCAGCTCCGGCCGGAGCCGGCCGTCCTTTGCCAGGTAGACCCGCCCACCGGCCGCAGCCACGAGCTCGTCGAGCTCGTCGAGGGTCGCCGCCAGCCCCGGCACCCCGAGCGGCAGGTCGAGGGCCAGCGTCCAGCCGGGCGACGGGAACGAGAGGTGCCCGCTGCCGGCTGCCCCGAAACGCTTCAGCACGGCGAGGTAGCTCGGGACGCGCCGCCGCGTCAGGTGCTCGAGGACGCGGCGCACCACCTCGCCGGCGTCCGGCGGCACGACGAACTGGTACTGGGTGAACCCGAGCCGCCCGTAGGCCCGGTTCCAGGCGCCGACACCGTCGAGGGGGTGGAAGAACGCCGTCAGCGACTGCACCTCGCCCGTGCGCTCGAGCGGGGCCTTGCGGTACCACGCCTCGTTGAGCGCCGCCCCGAGGGACGGCGCGAGCACCCGGACGGCCGGGAGCCGCCCGAGGTCGATCGGTGCTCGCGGTGCGTAGGCGAGCGCCCGCTCACGGCGCCCCGGCTCCAGGGCCTCGAGGGGCGCGTGGTCGCCGCTGGTGAGCACTGCCCGGCCGAGCCGGCGCCCGGTCGCGAGGGCGTCGAGCCAGGCGACCGAGTAGCGGTAGTCGGCGTCGCGCGCCACCATCCGCGCCATGCAGTCGTCGAGGTCGACGGCCCGTTCGGTGTCGACGACGATCGAGGCCGTCTCGACCGGGATGAGCTCGAGCGTCGCCTCCGTCACGACCCCCGTCAGCCCCATCCCACCCGTCGTGGCGTCGAGGAGCGCCCCGTCCTCGCCACCGGCGTCGAGGCGGCGGACCCCCGTCGGGGTGGCGAGCACCATGGAGCGCACGTGAGCCCCGATCGAGCCGTCTCGGTGGTGGTTCTTGCCGTGCACGTCCGCGGCGATCGCCCCACCGACGCTCACGTGGCGGGTCCCAGGCGTGACCGGGACGAAATAGCCCCTGGGCAGGATGGCACGCAGCAGCGCCTCGAGCGAGCAGCCCGCCTCCACCCGCACCGTCCCCGCGGCCTCGTCGAGCTCCACCACGCGGTCGAGCCCGGTGCAGTCGACGACCGTGCCCCCCGAGCGCTGCGCCGCGTCGCCGTAGGCGCGACCGAGGCCCCGGGGGATCACCCCGCTGCCGCCCGGCGAGCGAAGCAGCTCGGCGACCTCGTCGGGGCTGCGCGGCCGGCTGACGGTCGCCCGCGTGGCGCCCGCTCGCCCCCATCCGGCGAGCAGCGACTGAGGGGCGTCCACGCCCGAGAGCATAGGAGCGGGCCGCGGCGCGCCGAGGCTGGCGGCTGGCGATCCGGCCGGTCGGCGTGACCCCCGCGTGTCTCCCGGGAATGCTGTAGCAATTGCTACAGTTGAAGGGGGCATGGTGAGCGCGACCGGAGAGCAGAGCGAGGTCGCACCACGTGGGCCGGTCGGCCGGAAGCGGGCGGGCGGCCTGGCGCTTCCCGTCCCGCCAGCGGGCGGGCCGCCCCTTGCCGCCGGGCTCGGGTTCCGCCTGAGTCGGCTCACCCGCACCCTGCGCGCCACGTGGGCGAGCGAGCTGGCGGCGCATGAGCTGACCCCCCCGCAGGCGGCCGTGCTGCGCGCCGTGGCCGACCGGCCAGGCTGCTCGCTTCGCGCCCTCGCCCGGACGCTCGGCGCCGAGCCGATGCGCGCCAAGCGCTGCGTCGACGAGCTCGAGAGCCGCAAGCTCCTCGCGAGCGACCACGACGGCGGGGCGCGCCGCTCCCGGGCGCTTCGGCTCACCCCCGACGGGGCCCGCCTCGCGGCGACGGTCAGCGAGCTCGTGCGCCACCAGGAGGAGCGTCTCGACGGCGCCCTCGGCGCGCCGAGCCGCCGCGCCCTCGAAGCGGCGCTGGCGGCCCTCGAGGTGCACCTCGACCTTCCGCCCGCGCCCACGCGGCCCCCCGAGCCGTCCCTCGCCACGACCGGCGCTCCCGGGCCCCGACCGGCGGCGCCGGCGGCGGCCGGGGCGGGCTCGGCACCTGACCAGCCCTCGGCACCTGACCAGCCCTCGGCACCTGACAAGGAGGCACCATGACCACGACCCCTCCCCGCGACGCCCCCGACACCGGCGACGACCGGGCGCCTGATCCCGGGGCGGTGTGGGACGAGCGCTACGCCGCAACGGTGTGGCCGGAGGCGCCGGACGAGACGCTCGCCGACCTCGTCACGCCGCTCCGGGCAGGGCGGGCGCTCGACCTCGGCTGCGGCCCGGAGGATCGGGCCGGGTTCTTCGCCCGCGCCGTCGCCGCGGTGGCACCCGGTGGCCACTGCTACGTGGTCGGTCACCACCTCGACAGCCTCGGCCTGGCCGGGCCGCCCCACGCCGAGCGTCTGCTCACCGAAGGCCGGCTCGTAGCCCTGCTCGACCCCCTCCCGGTGCAGGCCAGCCGCCAGCTGCGGGAGGTTCCGGGCGCGAGCGAGCCGCTCGTCGACGCCATCGCCTGGGCGAGCGCACCGGGTGGTCGCCGGTGACCGGGCCTCCTGCACCGCCGGCGCGCCGGGCGCCGGGCGCGCCGGGCGCCTTCCCCCGAGCCGGCACCCGCGCAGCCGGTCCCGAGCCGTCGACCTCACGGCACCGCTCCCTCCGCCGTTCGCTCGGCATGGACCGCCCCGGCGCTCCCGAGGCTGGCGGCGCGGCCGCTCCCGGGCACCACCGCCTCGCCCTCGTCGTCATCGCGGCCGCGCAGCTGATGGTGATGCTGGACCTCACCATCGTGAACATCGCCCTGCCGTCCATCCAGCGCGAGCTGGGCTTCTCGAGCGCCAACCTGACCTGGGTGATCGACGCCTACGTGCTCGTCTTCGGCGGGCTCCTCCTGCTCGGAGGCAGGGCCGGCGACCTGTTCGGCCGCCGGCGCATGTTCGTCGTCGGCATCGCCCTGTTCGCCGGCGCCTCCCTGCTCGGCGGGCTCGCCACCAACGAGGCCTGGCTCATCGCCGCCCGGGCCTTGCAAGGGGCCGGGGCGGCCGTGGCATCGCCGACCGCGCTGGCCCTCGTCGCCACCACCTTCGACGAGGGAGCCGAGCGCAACCGGGCGATGGCGGTCTACGCCGGCATGTCGGCGGCGGGGGGGGCGCTCGGGCTGCTGCTCGGCGGCATCCTCGTGGACGTCGCCTCGTGGCGCTGGGTCCTGTTCGTGAACGTGCCGATCGGCGCCGTCGTGCTGGCGCTGGCGCCGGTCGCCCTCCCCTCCGGGCGCCCCGCTGCAGGGGTGCGTCGCCGGCTGGACGTCGCCGGGGCGCTGACCGTGTCGGGCGGGATGGCCTCGCTCGTGTACGGCCTCGTCCGTGCCTCCGACCGTGGATGGTCGAGCACCGGGACGATCGCCGCCTTCGCCGTGGCCGCCGTCCTGCTCGCCGCCTTCGTCGCCGCCGAGCGGATGAGCGCCGCCCCGCTCGTCCCGCTGGGCTTCCTCGCCGACCGCAACCGCGGGACCGGCTACGGGGTGATGCTGCTGCTCGGCGGCTCCATGCTGTCGCTCATCTACTTCCTCACCCAGTACCTGCAGGACGTCCTGCGCTACCGCCCGGTGGTCGCCGGCGTCGCCTACCTGCCGATCCCGATCAGCGTGGCCGTGACGAGCCTCTTCGTGTCGCGCCACGTGAAGCGGCTCGGCACCCGACCGTTCCTCACCGCCGGCCCGGCGCTCGTGACCGGTGGTCTGCTGTGGGCGTCGTTGCTCGGTCCGAGCTCCGGCTACGGGGACGTGCTCGGGCCGCTCCTCCTCGCCGGGGTGGGGATGGGGCTGTCGTTTGTCCCGCTCACCTTGAACGCCGTCGCCTCGGTCCGCCGCCAGGAGTCCGGGCTGGCCTCGGCGCTGCTCAACACGAGCCAGCAGGTCGGTGGCTCCCTCGGGCTCGCCGCGCTCGTCACCGTGGCGACGACGGCGGCCCGCGGCCAGCTGCACGTCCTCGCCGGGCACCAACCCGGGCACCGGCCGACAGCGGGGTCGCTGCACGCCCTCACCACGGCTGCCAGCGTCCACGGCTACGACCTGGCCTTCCGCACGAGCGCCGGCGCGACCGCCGCCGCCTTCCTCCTCGCCGCCCTGCTCCTGCGCACCCGGCCGGTCGCCGAGGGCGCCGCCGTGCCGGCGGCCGGTCGCTGAGCCTCGACGGCCATCGGCGGCGGCCGCCACCTACCATGCGGCGATGCTCTTCATCCTGCGCAAGCTGCTCTCGATCCTCCGCCGCCGGCGCGGCCGCCGGCGCGGCGGGCGGGGGTTCTGAACGTCCGGCACCGTGCCCGCCCCGCGGCGCGTCGGTCGGGTGCTCGTCCTCGACGAGGACGAGCACGTGCTGCTCCTCGCCGGCGCCGACCCGGACCGGCCCGGCGCGCCCGGCTGGTGGTTCACCCCCGGCGGCGGGGCGGAGCCGGGCGAGAGCGTAGAGGCGGCCGCCCGGCGCGAGCTTGCCGAGGAGACCGGCCTCCGCCTCGGGCGCCTCGGGGCCGTCGTCCACGAGCGGCGCACCGCCTTCCGCTTCGACGGGGTCGACTACGACCAGCAGGAGTCCTACTTCGTCGCTCGCACCCCCCGCTTCGACCCGGATCCCTCCGCGCGCACCGAGCTCGAGCGGCGCGTCCTCACCGGGCACCGCTGGTGGTCCCTCGACGAGCTGGCGACGACCGACGACACCGTCTACCCGTCCGAGCTCGTCGACGTGCTCGCCCGGCTGCTCGCCGGCGATCCGGCGCCGGACGCGCCCTGCGGTGGCCGCTGACCGCCACCACCGTCCTTCCCGCCAGGATCGGGCCAGGCGGCCCCGGCGCCGCCCGTCGGGGGGCGCCCCAGGGATGGCGACGGCAAGGTGAGCACGAACGTCGCCCCCTTGCCCGGGCCGGGTGAGCTGGCGCGCAGGGTGCCGTGGTGCGCCTCGGCGATCGCCCGGGCGATCGTGAGGCCGATCCCGCTCCCCTGACCACCGGAGCGCGGCGCCCGCCAGAAGCGGTCGAAGACGCGTGCCAGCTGGTCAGAGGTGAGGCCGACCCCGGTGTCGGTGACCGCAACCTGGACCCCCGACCCGTCCGGCGCGGCGTCGAGGGTGACTGCCCCGCCCGGTGACGTCGCACGGAGCGCGTTGCCCAGCAGGTTCGTCAGGACCTGGATGATCCGGTCGGGATCGGCCAGCGCGTGGAGCTGGCCCCGGCGCACCACGTCGAGCGCCACCGCCTTGTCGGCGAATTGCGGGCGCAGCCGCTCGGTCGCCTCCAGCGCCTCGGCGAGGTGGTTCACGTCCTCGGCCAGCCCGGCCAGCTCGCGCTCGCCGGGCGGGTCGATCCGCTGGTGCAACTGACCGGCGGCGAGCATCCGGGTCGTCCGGCGCACCGTGTCGAGCGGCCGCAGGATCGACCGGGTCGCCAGGTGGGCCACGACGACCGCCACCACGAGGCCGACGGCCAGGGCTCCGATGAGCGCCCAGTCGAGGGCGGCGAGCAGCGCGCCGTGGGACACGAGCGGCGTCCTCCCCCCTCGGTGGGGCCCGGGGCTACGCGCCGCCAGGACCACCGGGTCGAGCAGCCGGACGGCCACCTCGAGGGTGACGAGCCCGGACAGGGCGACCGCCGCGTAGGACAGCGCTAGGCGCGACCGCAGCGTCGGTCGGACCCCCCACCGTCCGGCACGCGCGGGGAGGGGTCCGCGTCCCGTCCAGGTCGCCCGAGCGGTGCCGGGCACCCACCCCGGCCGCCACCGTGACGTGCCCGCCGCGCACCTCCCAGGGCTCTTGTCCTGTCTCACTGCAATTGCAGTGACCCGAGGTGAAGCCGCGGCGCGCGCCCGCGTGAAGCTTCCGTGTCGCCGGGCGTCGACACGCCGTCATGACCAGAGGCAGACCTGGCGGTCCCGCCGCCGGCAGGGGCGGATGGCTCGGCTGGCGGCCATGCCTGCGCCATCCACCGGCGCCCGACCCCGGCTCGAGCCCGGCAGGGCCGGGCGACCGGTCGCGCTAGATGGTGAAGTCGTCCGTCGCCGGCGCGCCGACGGCGGCCTCCTCCCCCTGGCCGGGCCACGCCGCTTCCAGCCGGTCGACCCGGGCGACGAGCTGCTGGAGGCTGGCACCGACGAGGTCCGGAAGGAAGGCGTTGTCGAGGTCGGGCCGGTCGCCACGCCGGTGGGGACGCGATCGGGCGATGGCCTGCCCGGGAACGCCGACGACGACCGAATTGGGAGGGACCGGCCGCACGACGACGGCGTTGGCCCCGATGCGCGAGTCGTCGCCGACCTCGATGGGCCCGAGGATCTTCGCCCCGGCCCCCACCGTCACCCGGTCGCCGATCGTCGGATGGCGCTTTCCCCGCTCGAGGCTCGTGCCGCCGAGGGTGACGCCGTGGTACAGCGTCACGTCCTCGCCGACCTCGGCGGTCTCGCCGATCACGAGCCCGATGGCGTGGTCGATGAACAGGCCCTCTCCGAGCTGCGCCCCCGGGTGGATGTCGGCGCCGGTCGCCATCCGGGCGAGCGACGAGACGAAGCGCGCGGCGAGGTGGCGATCGGCCAGCCACAGCCGGTGCGACACCCGGTGGGCCCAGCGGGCATGGACCCCGGGATAGCCGAGGACCACCTCGAAGGTAGAGCGGGCCGCCGGGTCCCGGTCGCGCGCCGCGGCGACGTCCCTGGCGAGCTCGGCGAGCAGCTCGCGCAGCATCAGCCGTCGACGTCGGCGAGCGAGGCGAACAGCGGCGTGCTCAGGTAGCGCTCGCCCGAGGAAGGGAGCACGACGACGATGAGCTTGCCGGCGCTCTCCTCCCGCCGGGCGACCTCGATGGCGGCCCAGGCGGCGGCACCCGACGAGATGCCGACGAGCAGCCCCTCTTCGGCGGCGAGCCGGCGGGCCATCTCCATCGCCGCCTCGTTCTCCACCGTGACCACCTCGGCGACGACCTTCTCGTCGTAGTTGGCAGGGACGAAGCCCGCCCCGATGCCCTGGATCGGGTGGGGGCCCTTGGCGCCGCCCGACAGCACGGGCGAGGCAGCAGGCTCGACGGCGACCATGCGCACGGACGGCTTGCGCTCGATCAGCGCCTGGCCGATCCCGCTGATCGTGCCGCCGGTCCCGACGCCGGCGACGACCACGTCCACCCGGCCGTCGGTGTCGGCCCAGATCTCCTCGGCCGTCGTCGTCCGGTGGATGGCCGGGTTGGCCGGGTTCTCGAACTGCTGCAGGATGAGATAGCTCGGATCCGCCGCCGCCAGCTCGTGCGCCTTGGCGATGGCCCCGCCCATCCCGTCCGGGCCCGGCGTCAGGATGAGCGTGGCCCCGTAGGCACGGAGCAGCATCCGCCGCTCGCGGCTCATCGTCTCGGGCATCGTGAAGGCGCACTTGTAGCCGCGCGCCGCGCACACCATGGCGAGGGCGATGCCGGTGTTGCCGCTCGTCGGCTCGAGGATGACGGTGTCGCCCGTGATCTTCCCTGCCTGCTCCGCCGCGTCGAGCATGGCCACGCCGATGCGGTCCTTCACGCTGCTCGCCGGGTTGAACGACTCGAGCTTGGCGACGACCTCCCCCCGGCACCCCTCGGTGACGCGGTTGAGCCGCACGAGCGGCGTCCGTCCGACCAGCTCCGTGACGTCCTGCGCGATGCCCATGGCGCCCTCCGTTCTGCTCGCTCCCCGGGCCCGCCGATGCGCGCCGACGACACCCTAGAGCGAAAATCCGACGGGCATGGTCGGGAATGCCCTCCCGGACCGTGCCCGCGTCCGGGGCCGCCCGGACGGGTCGGGCCCGCGCGGTCGGGCCGGTCGGGCACCCGGTCGCCGGCACCCGGTCGCCGGCACCCGGTCGCCGGCTCCTAGACGAGATGGAAGACCCGCTCGGCGTTGCCGTGGTAGAGCAGCTCGCGCTCGGCGTCGCTCACCTCGACGCCGTCCATGAACGCCACAGCCGGACCCGTCGGCTGGTAGGGATAGTCGATCGCCCACAGCACGTGGTCGACCCCGAGGGTACGGATCGAGAAGTCCAGCGCCTCGGGAGACTCCTGGCCGCTCGTCGTGATGACGAAGTTGCGCCGGAAGTACTCGCTCGGGGTGAGCTCGAGCTTCGCTCCATGCCCCCAGGCGGCGGCGCGCCGCTGCATGAAGTCCATCCGCCACGACCAGAAGTGGACGCCCTCCCCCATGTGCCCGAGGCAGATCCGCAGCCCGGGGAACCGGTCGAGGACGCCGCTCGCGATCAGGCGCACGGCGTGGGTGGCGGTCTCGACGCCGTAGCCCCACATGGCGGCGTACAGGCCGTAGTCCCGCAGGGGCCCGGCGATGCCGGCCGCCGGGCCGCGCGGGTGGAGGTAGATGCACCCGTCGAGCGCCTCGGCCGCCTCGAGCACCGGCCAGTACTTGACGTCGTCCAGGTACTCGTCGTTCGTGTGCGAGTTGACGACGAACCCGTGCAGGCCGAGCCGGTTGCGCGCCCGCTCCATCTCGGCCGCCGCTCGGCGCGGAGCGTGCGGGGCGAAGCTGGCCAGCCCGGCGAACCGGTCCGGATGGCGCCCGATCACCTCGGCGAGGTAGTCGTTCGCCACCTCGGCGAGGCTGCAGGCGGTGTCGGCGTCGAACATCTGCACGCCCGGCGCCGTGAGCGACAGCACCTGGAGGGCGACCCCGTGCTCGTCCATGTCGGCCAGCCGCTGCTCCTCCACATCGAGCAGCCTGCCGAGGAAGCGCGACCCGCTCGGCCCGGCGTCGTAGATGCCCCGGACGAGCGGAAGGTCGAGGCTGGCGCCCGGGTGACGACTCACCTCGCGCAGCGCGTCGGCCACCTCGGGGATCGTGAAGGCCTCCTCGGTGGCGATGCGCCGGACCGTGCGTCCTGTGCCGCGCTGCTCGATCAGATCGCTCACCCGCCCACCCCCTCCTGCCCCTGCGGGCGACTACCGGCACGCTAGCGGTGCCACTCCCCGTGCCTGGCATGGCGGCCGCCGAGATGGTCCACTGGTGCCGTGCCCGATCGCCCGTCGCGTCCCCCCGCACGCCGCCCGCCGCCGCGGCGCGGTCCGCCGCGGCGTGGGCCGACACGGCGCACGGCACGGCCCCGGCCGGCCCTGCCCGCGGCGACGGTCGTCGTCGTCCTCCTCGTGGCCGTGACCGTCGCCATCCTCCTCGTCGGGGCCCACCGAGGCGGCGCCACGGCCCACACGGTCGCCACGTCGAGACCCCGACGCAGCGGGTCGGCCGCCACGAGCACGTCGAGCGCGCCCCCGACGACGGCGGCGCCGGCCACCTCGACGACGAGCTCGTCGACCACCACCACGACCCTCCCGCCCCGCCCCACCGGGGTGGGGCTCGCCCGCTGCACCTTCGTCGACACCACCCGCTCCACCTACGACTACGCCACCGGCAAGGTGCTGCCCGGCCGCCAGCTCCCCACCGAGATCCGCTATCCGACCGCTGCCAGCGGCGCGACCGACCTGACCGGCGAGCAACCCGACGCGCCGCCGGTCAACCGGGCCGGGGGGTGGCCGACGATCTTCTTCGCCCCCGGCTACAACGTCACGCCCGGCACCTACGCCGCGCTGCTCGACGCCTGGGTGCGGGCCGGGTTCGTCGTCGTCGCGCCGAGCTTTCCCGACACCAACCCGACGGCGGTCGCGGCGGCCCGCTTCGGCTATCCCGAGGACGACCTCACCAACCAGCCGGCCGACCTGGCCTTCGTCATCCGCTCGAGCCTCGCCGCGAGCGCCGGCACCACCACCACCTGCCCGGCCCTTCGCGGCCTCGTGCTCCCGTCGAGCGTCGGGGTCGCCGGCCAGTCCGACGGCGGCGACACGGTGGCCCTGCTCGCCTACGGGACGAGCGGCCCCGGGACCGGCGCAGGCGCCGGCCTTCCGATCGGCGCCGCGGCCGTCCTGTCGGGGAGCGAGTGGTACGGGGACACCTACGGGGCACCAGCCGGGGCGCCGCCCCTGCTCATCACCCAGAGCCCGACCGACCAGTGCAACCCGCCCCAGCAGTCGGTGCAGCTGTACGACGCCGTCCCGCTCGCCAGCAAGTGGTTCGTGACCCTCGGCGAGGCCGACCACCTCGGTCCCTACGACGGCGACGCCGCCGCCGCCTTCGACGCCGTCGTGGCTGCGACGACCGGCTTCTTCAAGCTCGAGCTGGCCGGCGCCACGCCGTCGGTGGCCTCCCTCGCCGCCGCCGTCGCCCCGGCAGGTGACGGCGCCACCGTGACCGGCGGGCCGACCGCCCCGGCGCTGCCGACCCTCCCCTTCGTCAAGGCCGCCTGCGCGCGCCCTCCCGGGATCAGGACCTCGTGAGCGGCTTGAACTTGATCCGGTGTGGCTGGTCGGCCTCGATGCCGAGCCGCTTGTGCCGGTCGGCCTCGTAGTCGCTGAAGTTCCCCTCGAAGAACCGCACCTGCGAGTCGCCCTCGAAGGCGAGGACGTGGGTGGCGATCCGGTCGAGGAACCACCGGTCGTGGCTGATCACGACGGCGCAGCCGGGGAAGGCCAGCAGCCCCTCCTCGAGCGCCCGCAGCGTGTCCACGTCGAGGTCGTTCGTCGGCTCGTCCAGCAGCAGGACGTTGCCGCCGCGACGCAGCACCATGGCGAGCTGCACCCGGTTGCGCTCACCGCCGGACAGCTGCCCCACGAGCTTCTGCTGGTCGCTCCCCTTGAAGCCGAAGCTGGCCACGTAGGCGCGCCCGTGCAGCTCGCGCCCGCCGACCACCAGCCGGTCGACGCCGCCGGTGATCGCCTCGTAGGCGGTCGCCTCGGCCGGCAGCTCGTCTCGTGACTGGTCGACGTAGGCCAGCTCGACGCTCGGACCGACCACGAGCTGGCCGGCGTCCGGCTTCTCGGCGCCGGCGATCATCTTGAACAGCGTCGACTTGCCGGCCCCGTTCGGGCCGATCACGCCGACGATCCCGCCGGGCGGCAGCAGGAACGACAGGTCGTCGATGAGCAGCCGGTCACCGAAGCCCTTCGTGACCGCCTCGGCGTCGACCACCTGGTCACCGAGCCGCGGCCCGGGCGGGATGGTCAGCTCGAGGCGGTCCGGTCGGCGCTCTGCCGCCTCGGCCTCGGCGACGAGGTCGTTGAACGCCCGGATGCGCGCCTGGCCCTTGCTCTGGCGAGCCCGAGGCGCCATGCGGATCCACTCGAGCTCCCGCCCGAGGGCCGCCTGGCGCGACCGGTCCGCCTTCTCCTCGGCGGCCATGCGGGCCTGCTTCTGCTCGAGCCAGGACGAGTAGTTGCCCTCCCAGGGGATCCCGAACCCGCGATCGAGCTCCAGGATCCAACCGGCCACGTTGTCGAGGAAGTACCGGTCGTGGGTCACCGCCACCACCGTGCCGGGGTACTCCTGCAGGGTCCGCTCGAGCCAGGCCACCGACTCGGCGTCGAGGTGGTTGGTCGGCTCGTCGAGCAGCAGCAGGTCCGGCTTGGACAGCAGCAGCCGGCACAGCGCCACCCGCCGCCGCTCCCCGCCCGACAGCGTCGACACGTCCGCGTCCCCCGGCGGCAGGCGGAGGGCATCCATGGCGATCTCCAGGTTCCGCTCGAGGTCCCAGGCGCCGGCCGCGTCGATCTTGTCCTGCAGCGCCGCCTGCTCGTTGAGCAAGGCGTCGAAGTCGGCATCCGGGTCGCCCATGGCGGCGCAGACCTCGTTGAAGCGCTCGACGAGCGCCTTCACCTCGCCGACCCCGTCGGCCACGTTCCCCGCCACGTCCTTCGCCGGATCGAGCTCGGGCTCCTGGGGCAGGTAGCCGACGCTGAACCCCGGCGTCAGCCGCGCCTCGCCCGAGAAGCCGTCGTCGGTGCCCGCCATGATCCGCAGCAGCGACGACTTCCCCGACCCGTTCGAGCCGATCACGCCGATCTTGGCGCCCGGGTAGAACGACAGGTTGACCCCGCGCAGCACCTCGCGGTCGGGTGGGTAGAAGCGGCGCAGGTCGCGCATCGTGAAGATGAACTGGGCGGGCATCGCTCCAGTGTGGCGCGTCACCGGCCCTGCGGCGCACCGCCGGCCGCCGGGCTGGCCGCCGGGCTGGCCGCCGGGCTGGCCGCCGGGCTGGCGCTCAGCCCTCGAGGTCGGGCCCGGCCCGGACGAGGGTGACGGCGAGCAGCACCCGGCGCTCCTCGACCATCGCCTGCCGGTATGCCGCCCAGTCGGGGTGCTCGCCGCTGACACGCCGGTAGTAGTCGACCAGGCCCTCCGTCGCCTCCGGCTGCTCGACCACCTCCGCCCGCCCCTCGACCTGGATCCACCGGCCGAAGAACCCGTCCGGCAGCACGCACAGGGCGACCCGGGGATCGCGCCGGACGTGGTGGGTCTTTCGTGCCGTCTCCCGGGTGGACACGACCACCCGTCCCTGGGCGTCGAGGGCGCACAGCACCGGCGACATCTGCACCTCGCCGTCCGCCCGTCGGGTCGCGAGCACGCCGCGGTGGTGCTCGGCGAGGAACGCCCGGGCGTCGTCGAGGTCCATCGGGCGAGCCTAGGCCGCCCCCGCCGCGCCACCGGGCGCCCGTGCGGGAGCGGGGCCCGGCGCCGCACGGGCCGCGCCCTGCAGCGGTCGCGAGGACCCCGCCTATCCTTGCGGGACGTCCCGGACCTGCCCGGGCGACCGGGGAAGTCCTGAAGGGAGGGCGGCATGGGCGGGGGCGGCCTCGAGCCGTGCGAGACGGCCCCCGGCGCGGTGGCGAGCCTCCCGCGACGGGCGAGCGCGCCGGCGGACGTCGACGCGCCCACGAGGGGTCGCGCCGGCGGGGTCCACCCGGTCGGGCCCCTCCTCCTCGTCGCCGGAGCCGTCGCCTTCGGCCTCGTCGAGCTGCGCAGCGAGCTCCACCTGATCGCCTACACCAACGACTCGTCGATGCACGAGGAGATGGTGCGCTTCGCCACCGCCCAGCTGCGCGCCGGGCACCTGCCGATGCGGTCGTGGTTCCCCTTCCTCGGCCTCGGCTCGCCCGACTTCCTCCACTACCAGAGCCTCGGCGCCACCCTGACCGGGGCCGCCGGGCTGCTGGTCGGACCGGACCACGCCTTCGTGTGGTCGCTCTACCTCGTCCTCGCCACCTGGCCGGTCACCGTCTACGCCTGCGGCCGCTGCTTCGGGCTCGGCCGCGGCGCCGCCGCAGCCGCAGCCGCCTGCTCGCCCTTCCTGGTCGACCGATTCGGCATCGGCTACGGCGAGCTCTCCTACGTCGCCATCGGGTTCGGGCTGTGGTCGCAGCTGCTCGCCATGTGGACGCTCCCGCTGGCATGGGGCACCAGCTGGCAGGCCGTCCACCGCGGCCGGTATCGCCGGCTCGCCCCGGTGCTGGTGGCGCTCACCGTCGCCCTCCACTTCATGACCGGCTACCTCGCCCTCGGGGTGATCGCCCTGTGGCCGTTCCTCGCCCGCCCCCAGTTGCTCGCCCGCCTGCGCCGTGCCGGCGAGACGCTGCTCCTGTCCGGGTTCCTCGCCGCCTGGGTCATCGTCCCGCTCGTCGTCATGAAGCCCGACGCCGCCACGAACGAGTTCCTCGCCAACGGCCCCGACGTCAACTCCTACGGCGCCCTCCCCGCCCTCCGCTGGCTGGCCGACGGCCAGCTCCTCGACGCCCACCGCCTTCCGGTCCTCACCGTGCTCGCCGGCGCCGGCCTTGCGGCGACCATCTGGACCTGGACCCGCGCCGCCACCGTGGGCCGCCGGGCCGTCGTGGCCGCCTTGGTCGGCTCCCTCCTCCTCTTCTTCGGCAAGCCCACCCTCGGCCCCTTCCTCGTCCTCGTCCCCGGGCACGCCGACCTGTTCCTCCGGCGGTTCCTCATGGGGATCCAGCTCGCCGCCCTCCTCCTCGCCGGCACCGGCGCCGCCGCCCTCGGCGGAGCCGCCTGGCGCCTCCTCCGGCGCATCGCCGCCACGCCGTCCTCACGCCTCGCCGGGCCGCTCGCCGGCGCCCTCCTCGGGGCGGTGGCGCTCGTCGCCGTGCTGTCACCGGCCTGGCAGCAGCTCGCCGCCGTGGACACCGGCGCCGGCACGTCGGTCTGGCCGTCCTCCAACGCTGCCTGGATCGCCGACCAGGCACGGGCCGACGCGACGGCCGGTCGCCAGGTCGACGCCCTCGTCCGCCTCGCCCGTGCCACCGGTCCGGGAAGGATCTACGCCGGGATGCCCAGCAACTGGGGCCTCGACTTCGCCGTCGGCGGCGTCCCCGTGTTCCGCTACCTCGCCAGCCTGAGCGTCGACGAGGTCGGCTTCACCAATCGCACCGCCTCGCTCATGACCGATCCCGAGGCCTACTTCGACCAGTCGGTCCCCGGCGACGAGACCCTGTTCGGCGTCCGCTACCTGTTGCTCCCCTCCACCATGGCGCCGCCGGTGCCCGCACGCCGCCTCGCCACGCGCGGCATCTACGCCCTGTGGAGCGTCGGGCCCACCACCCTCACCGGCGTGGTCGACACCGTCGGCCCCCCGATCGTGGCGACCCGCCACGACCTCGGCCGGGCGACCGCCGCCTTCCTCGCCTCGCCCCTCCCGACCGAGGACCGGTACCCGACGCTCGCCTTCAACGGGGCACCGGCGGCTCGCCCCACCCTGCCCGCCGGGGCCCACCCGGTCGGCCCGCCGGGGCGCGTCCTCCACGAGGACGTCCGCCTCGGCCTCGGCGAGGCCACCACCACGGTCCAGCTCCGCCGCACCGCCGTCGTCGTGCTCAAGGCCTCGTACGACCCGGGCTGGCAGGCCACCGTGGACGGGCGGCCGGCACCGACCCAGATCGTCGCCCCCGCCCTCGTCGGCGTGCGCGTCGGCGCCGGTCGCCACACGGTCGTCTTCCGCTACGTCGCCTTCGGCGGCTACCCGCTTCTGTTCGAGCTCGCCGGCGCCACCCTGGTCGGCCTGGTGGTCGTCCCGGTGGCACGGCGCCGGTGGCGCCGCCGTCCACCCGGCGCCGGCGCCCCCGTGGCGCCATCCAACGGTGACCTTCTCCCCTAGGCCACCGCCCGTCGGTGGCCGACACTGGGCGGGCCGCCGGGCAGCGCCGGTGACCGCAGCCAGGAGGTAGGCGATGCGCATCGGGCTCCTCACCGGCGGGGGCGACTGCCCCGGTCTGAACGCCGCCATCCGGGCGGTCACCCGCCTCGGCCGCCTCGCCGGCGACGAGGTCATCGGCTACGCCCACGGCCTGCGCGGCCTTGCCGAAGGCGACGGCCACGTGCTCACGGCCGACGAGACCCGCGGCATCCTCCAGAGCGGCGGCACCATCCTGCACACCGCCCGCTTCCACCCCGACGAGCACCCGGGGGGCACCGAGGCCGTGCTCGCCACGGTCGCCCGGGATCGCCTCGACGGCGTCATCGTCCTCGGAGGCGACGGGACCCTGTCGGCGGCCAGCCGGCTCGCCCGCCACGGACTCCCCGTCGTCGGCATCCCGAAGACCATCGACAACGACGTCACCGGCACCGCCCGCTGCATCGGGTTCGACACGGCCGTCGCCACGGTGGCCGACGCCGTCGACCGGGTGCACACGACCGGCGAGAGCCACGACCGGCTGATGGTCGTCGAGGTGATGGGGCGCACCGTCGGCTGGCTCGCCGTCGCCGCCGGCATCGCCGCCGGCGCCGATGCCCTCTGCGTCCCCGAGGAGCCGGTCGCCCTTCCGCTGCTGGCCAAGGCGCTCCTCCGGCGCCACGAGGAGGGTGCCACCTCCTCGGTCGTCGTCGTCGCCGAGGGTGCCGTCCTGCTCGGGGGGGACCCGGCGACGGGGTCGCCGGGCGCCCAGGTGACCGCCACCCTGGCCTCGGCCACCGGCTTCGAGGCCCGCCTCACCGTCCTCGGCCACGTCCAGCGCGGCGGCCCTCCCACCCCGACCGACCGCCTTCTCGCCACCGCGCTCGGCGACGCCGCGCTCCGTGCCGCCCATGCCGGGCGCTTCGCCACGCTCGCCGCGGCGGTCGACGACGGCATCGGGCTCGTCCCGCTCGAGCGCGTCGAGGGCGGGGCCCGACCGGTCCCGCCCGACCTCCTGGCGCTCGCCGGCCGGCTCACCGTGGGCTGACCCGGGGAGCGTGCCTGGACCGGCCTGGACCGACCCGCCGGCGCGGCCGGCGCTCGCCCACGCCGGCACTAGCTTGGCGCCTCGTGGGCGAGCGACTGCTGCTGTGGGACATCGACGGCACGCTCGTGCGCGCCGGCGACCTCGGGGCGGCCGTCTTCGACACGGCCCTCGAAGCGGTGCTCGGTGCGGCGCCCGTCGAGCGAGTGGCGATGAGCGGGAAGACCGACCCCCAGATCGTCGGCGAGTACCTGACCCTCATGGAGGTCGACGACCCGAGCACCCTGCCGGCCGTCCTCGCCGAGCTCGAGCGGGAGCTCTTCGCCCGCCGCGACGAGCTGCGCGCGGTCGGGACCGTGCTGCCCGGGGTGGCGGCGCTGCTCGCCCGCCTCGCCGAAGCGCCGTCGGTCCACCAGTCGGTGCTCACCGGCAACATCGCCCCGAACGCCCTCGTGAAGCTGGCGGCGTTCGGGCTCGACCGCTATCTCGATCTCGAGGCCGGCGCCTACGGCAGCGACCACGCCGACCGCCGCAAGCTCGTCCCGATCGCCCTTCGCCGCCAGCGTGACCTGCGTCAGCGGGACCTCTCGCCAGCAGACGTCTGGGTGATCGGCGACACGCCCAACGACCTTGCCTGCGCCCGCGCCGGCGGCGCCCGCTGCCTGCTCGTGGCGACCGGTCGCTACGGTCTCGACGACCTGCGCGCCCTCGCCCCGGACGCCGTCGCCCCCGACTGCGGCGACCTCGAGCGGCTCGTGGCCCTGCTCTCCTCCTGAACCGCCCACCCCCTGAACCGCCCACCGCCGCGCGGTCCCGCATCGCTCCCCGCGGTCCAACCGATCTGTACTAGCGATCTTATGACCTGTGCTTGTCACTCAGGCGAATATCGCTTATCATGATCCCATGACACAGCTGATCTGCCGCATTGTTGGCCACAAGGAGTTCTCGGACGAGGTCCTGGCGCTCCGCCCCTGGGAGGACCCCGACTTCGCCGGCTACGCCCTCGCCGACTTCCGTGAGCCCGCGTGCCTGCGCTGCGGGGCCACGCTCGCCCCGGCAGCCGCCCCGTTCGCCCCCCAGGCCACCGCCGCCTGATCCCGGAGCGGCCGCCGGCGCGGCGCCGCTCAGGTCGGCCGGAAGTGGTCGACGCCGCCGTCCCGAGCCACTGCGACGCGCCCCTGCGCCACGAGCAGGTCGAGGTGCGCCATCGTCTCGGTGACGGCGAGCATCTGATTGAACAGGTCGAGCTCCTCGAGCGTCCGGAGGCGGCGGGTCCAGGGGAGCACCCCTGCGACCTCGAACGCCGACGTGGCCCCCGCGTCGACCGCAGCCAGCGTGGCGTCGAGCCGGCGGCCGTGGTGGTCGACGAGCTCGTCGATGCGGGCGTGGACGCTCCCGCCGGCCGGACCGTGCGCCGGCAGCAGCGCAGCGTCGGGGAGCGCCCGCACCAGGGCGAGCGAGGCGAGGTAGTCGCCGAGCGGGTTGGGTGAGAGCACCGGCTCGAGGCCGATCGACGGCGTGATCGTCGGCAGGACGTGGTCCCCGGCGAACAGCAGGGCGGCCGCCGCATCCCGGAAGACGACGTGGCCACGGGTGTGGCCGGGGGTCTCGACGACGTCGAGGCGCCGCCCCGAGGCCAGCACCAGCGGGCCCTCGCCGAGCCAGTCGTCCGGGGGCTCCCACAGCTCCCGCTCGGGACCCGGTCCCTCCGACCACGCGGTCAGCAACCGCCCCACCAGCACGTCGGCGCCGCAGCGGCGGAGCAGCTCGAGACGGCTCCCGTAGGCAACCCGCCCTCCCCCGCCGATCGCCTCCAGGCTCTCGCGCTCTCCGGCGCCGAGCGCCACCGCCGCGCCGTGCTCGCGGCGCAGCACCACCGCCTGGGTGTAGTGGTCCCGGTGGGCGTGGGTCACGAGGATGCGCCCGATGTCGCCCGGCTCGCACCCGAGGTCGGCGAGACCGGCCCGCAGGCGGGCGGCGCCGTCGGCGATCGCCCAGCCGCCGTCGACGAGATCGAGGTGGTCCCCGTCGAGCACGGCGTACACGTTGACCGCCCGCAGGCCGTCGTTCGGCAGCGGCAACGGGATGCGGTGCACCCCGGGCGCCACCTCCTCCGGGCCTGGGGCGGTCCAGTCGTCGCTCACGCCGGCGGTGCCGCCGCCGCCGTCGCCTTCGCCCACGAGCGGTCGGCCTTCCCCGAGGGGCTGCGCCTGACGGCGTCGACGAACAGCACCTGGCGCGGGCGCTTGTGGTCGGCGAGCACGGCACCGACGTGGTCGACCACGTCACGCTCGGTCAGCCGGCCGTCCGGGTGCGGCGCCACCAGCGCCACCACGCGGTGGCCGAGCCGCTCGTCGGGGACGCCCACCACGACGACGTCGGCCACCCCAGGGTGGGTGAGCACGACCTGCTCGACCTCCTCCACGAAGACCTTCTCGCCGCCCGTGTTGACGACCTCGCTCCCCCGCCCGAGCAACGTCACGTTGCCGTCGGCGTCGATCGTCGCCATGTCGCCGGAGATGACGTGGCGGACACCGTCGACGACGCGCCAGGTGCGGGCCGTCCGCTCGGGGTCGTTCAGGTATCCGACCGGCATCGAACCGGTCGCGGCCAGGACGCCCTGGCGCCCCGAGCCGGGCGGAACGTCGTGGTCGAGCTCGTCGAGGATGCGCCCGTTCGGCGTCAGGCGAGGGTGCGTGGTGCGCGGGTCCTCGCCCGGGCGGGTCACGGCGAGGGCGTACGGCCCGCCCTCGGTCGAGGCCAGGATGTCGGTGAAGGTGGCTTCCGGCAGGAACCGGGCCAGCCCCGCCTTCACCTCCGGGCTCCACCGCACGCCGGCGCTGCCGACCCGCCGCACGCTCGAGCAGTCGTACGGGTGGCCCGCTGCCGCCGCCGCCTCGAGCGCCGCCAGCAGCGGCCGGGCAAAGGCGTCGCCCACGATGGACAGGTCGACGACGCGTTCGGCCTCGATCAGGCGGCACAGCTCGTCGGCGTCGAGCGAACGGGAGCCGGCGAACACCACGCAGCCTCCGAGCAGCAGCGTGGCAAGGCTCTTGAACAGCGCCGTCGTGTGCATGAGCGGCGCCGCCGGCAGCGAGCGCGGCTCGCGGCCAGCGGCCACCGCCCCGGCGGCGAGCGCCGCCGCGGCGGCGGCCGACGGCGGGACGGCAAGGTCGAAGGCGAGCCAGCCGTTCACGGCGATCGGGGGGCCGAGCACGTCCTCGTGCCGCCACACCACGCCCTTCGGGTAGCCGGTCGTGCCGCCGGTGTACAGGATCAGCTCGTCGTCACCGCTCCGCTCGAGGCGCTGCGCCGGGGCGTGCCCCGCGACGAGCCCCTCGTACTCCTCTGCCTCCGCGACGACCGCCGCACCGGCCGGCACCTCGACGAGCCGCGGCCACCGCTTGCAGCGCGGGGCGGCGGCCACGAGACGCGGGGCGAGCGAGCCGTGGAACACCACCACCTCGGCGTCCGCGTCGTCGAGCAGGTAGACGAGCTCGCCCTCCTGGTAGCGGTAGTTGACGTTGATCGGCACCGCCCGCAGCTTGAGGGTCGCGTACACGACCTCCAGGTACTCGACGCAGTTGTACAGGTCCACGGCCACTCGGCTGCCCTTGCCGACCCCGCCGGCGGCGAGCGCCGCCGCGAGGCGAGCGGCCCGCTCGTCGAGCTCCGCCCAGGCCAGGCGGCGGTCGCCCTGGACCATCGCGGTCGCACCCGGCACGGCGTCGGCCACCAGCTCCCACACGGTCGCGATGTTCTCGTTCACGATGCTCCGCCGCCGAAGGGACGCTGCGCCTTGCTCGCCGACCGACCCTACCGGCGGATCGTCCGGGGCGTCCACGCCGGCCCCGCCGCCCGTCGGCGACGGCCGACGCGGCCCGCTACCTGGACGGCGGCGGGCGGCGGCACGGCCCTTTGTCGCAGCGTGCGCAGACCGGTCAGTGCAGCTCCGGGGCCTCCCCGTGCATGCCGCGGACCGAGGAGCGAGTGGGACGCGGATCCTGGAGCATCGCCCACATCTCGTCGGTGGGGTCGGCCGACACCCCGAGCTCGGCGTGCAGGATCTCCCGGTAGCGCTCCGCCTGGCGGGCCGCAAGCGCCGGGTTGCCCTCGGCGAGGTAGACGCGCATCAGCGCCCGATGGCTGCTCTCCCGGAGCGGGTCGAGCGTGAGCGCGGCCATCGCCGCCTCGGCGGCCTGGCTCGGCCGGTAGCGCGCGAGCAGCACCTCGACGCAGCTCTCGAGCGCCCGGATCCGCAGCTCGTTGATCCGGTCACGCTCCCGGATGATCCAGTCGTCGTACCACCCGAGCAGGAGCTCGTCGCAGGAGACGAGCCGCGCGCAGACATCGGCAGGGTCGGCGCCGTCCGGGAGGCGACCGGCGAGCACCGCGCGCGCCAGCGCCTCGAGCTCTGCCACGTCCACGTCGACCGACGAGCCGAGCCCGACGGCGTCCTCGCTCACCTCGAGCAGGCGGGGCGCCCGGCGCCGCAGGCTGCACAACGTGTTCCGCAGCCGGGTCAACGCCTGCTTCTCGGCCACGTCCGGCCACAGCGTCCCTGCAAGGTAGGGACGTCGCTGGCGGTGCCGCAGCGCCAGCAGCACGACGAGCCGCTGCTCGCTGACGGTCGCCGGCACGGCGATCCCGTCGTGGTGTAGCGCCCATGTTCCCAGCAGCGCGAGCGCCGTCCCGGTGCTATCGGCTGCCGATCCGCCATGGGGTGCCGGCCGCATCGGTCGCGTGGATCGGTCACCGACCGGCCGGCCGCTCTCTCGGAGCAGCGCTGGCGTCGTCACTTGGAACCTCTCTCCGCACCCGGTGCCTCTTCGGTCACCGGGTTCCCGTGCGGAGGATCGCACGATGAGGCGCGAATCTCAAGCGAATTTCTTACATTGGGCACGAATTTTTCAGACGGCAGCCCACCTGCGCGCGAGCAGTAGCGGGCCTTGCACGCCGCGTGTTAGTCGGACACCGGCAGCGCCGGGGCAACGCCACGACGTCGCGGAAGGGACGCACAACCGACA
Organism: Actinomycetes bacterium; assembly: GCA_021809425.1. Taxonomy (GTDB): domain Bacteria; phylum Actinomycetota; class Acidimicrobiia; order Acidimicrobiales; family Bog-793; genus JAKBAA01. Next base: position 27,151 of record JAKBAA010000038.1, read on the forward strand.
CCTTCCGTACGCGGGGCGGGCGTCGGCCATGCACCCACGCAGCGATCGCCCGTCGGCACGACCTCGCTGCCGGGAGCGCCGGCGCGGCGACACCCGTCGCCGGAGCGAGCGTCGACACGCGGCATTTGCACTGGCCGAGCAACGGCCCTCCGGCGGCTGCCCGACGCGGCTCCCATGCGTACGGCACGACGCGCCGACGCGTTCCGGACGGGCCCTTTACTCCCTCTTTGCCTTAATGGGCGTTGGCGGGCGGCGGAGGAAGGAGCCCGTGGGCGTGGCTTCTTCGGGAGCTGCTCCCGCGTCGCGCGCCATGCAGGGAAGGACCGAGAGGCCAGACGGTCCCGTCCGGTTGTGATGGCTACCTCGCGGATCCCCACCCCCTGCCAGACCAGACACAACCAAGAATGGGAGTGACGATGAAGCGTCCGCAAAGCAAGAGAAAGCGTCTGGGCGCGCTTCTCGCGGTACTGGCCGGATCCACGCTCGGGGTGGGCGTCCTGGCCAGCGCCGCGGTGGTCGCGCCGGTCGCCGGTGGGAGCGTTGACCCTTACAACGCAACCCTGGAGATCTGCAAGACCTACACGGCCCCGACGATCAACGAGAACGCCGCGCCGACGTTCACCTTCAAGGTGACGGACTCGTGGAACGCCACGACCTGGCACACCGTGCAGGCCGGATTCTGCACCGCCCCCTTCCAGGTCGGTTCCGGGCTCAGCACGATCACCGAGGTGAGCGGCTCCTGGTACGCCGTCTCCGCGATCACCGAGCCTGCCGGCGACAGCTTCATCGTCCCCGGCTCGATCGACCTCGCGGCGGGCTCGGTCCAGGTGAACATCCCCGTCGACAACTCGTCGACGGTCAATTACACCAACGACCCGGTGAACGGCTACGTCGAGGTCTGCAAGTCGACGCCCACCGGCTCCGGGCTGACGGGGACGTTCAGCTTCAACCTGACCGGCCCGGACGGCTACACCGGCACGACGTCGGCAGCGATGGGCGGCTGCAGCCAGCCCGTCGAGGTCCCGGCAGGCCCCCTGCAGGTGCAGGAGGTCGGATCGGACCTCTACGTGACCGACATCACGGCCAACCTCAACGTGAGCGGACCGAGCGAGCTGATCAACAGCAGCCTGCAAGGCGGGACCGCCTCGGTGACCGTATTGGCGTCCACGAGCACCTCCACCCAGACCGACGTCTACTTCACCGACGACGTCGTGCAGTTCAAGCTGTGCAAGGTCTGGCAGAACGCGCCCGACCCGCCGACCACGCTGTTCCCGTTCTCCCTGAGCGCGACTGCTCCGCCGAACATCCCGGCCTCCGTGCCGAGCTCGACCAAGCTCGCTGCGGGCACCTTCGCCAACCCGGTCTGCCAGGACCTGGCCCAGCTGCCCGCAGGGACCACCGTGACCGTGACCGAAGGGGTCGTCCCGGGCTCGAAGGTGGCCGAGATCAACACCTCGGGCGCGCTCAGCCCGACGCCGGCGACGGCGCCGGCCGTCAACCCTGACCCGCTCAACCGCACCGTCACGGTGACGATCGGCAACCCGGTCACCGGGCCCGAGGCCGAGATGGTCGGTGAGGGCGTCGTCACCTTCGTCAACACCGCGGCGGACCCGTCGCCCTTGAAGGTCTGCGTCACCAAGGGCACGCCCGCCCCGGTCGCGAGCTCCTACGTCTTCAGCATCGCCGGCACGTCGAGCGGCGCCGCCGTCAGCGGCACCGCATCGGTCGGCGTCGGCGGGTGCTCGGTCGTCGGCGGGAACACCACGCCGACGCTCTTCGACTACGGCTCGATGACGACCGTGACCGGCACGGACGTCTCCCCGGACGTCACGTCGTCGATCTCGGCGACACCCCAGTTCGTCACCCAGACGGGCGGCCCCACCACGCTGCCCGTCCTCGTGGCGAGCAACCTGGCGACACCGTCCGCCACCGTCATGATGAGCGAAGGCCCCTCGACGATGACCGAGCTGACCTTCGTCATCGGGGCGAAGCCGGCCGGTAGCGGCGGCTCCGGCGGCTCTGGCGGCAGCGGCTCCGGCGGTAGCGGCAGCGGCGGCTCCGGCTCGGGCGGCTCCGGCTCCGGCGGTAGCGGCGGCTCCGGCGGCGGTGGCGGCGCCACCCTCGCCAGTGGGGGCTCCGGCGGCTCGGGCGGCTCCGGCGGCACCGGCGGCACCGGGAACGTCGCCCCTTCCGTCCTTCCGCAGGCGACGATCTCGTCGACGGTGACGTCGCCGAGCATCTCGGGCACGGGGAACGAC
>JAKBAA010000140.1 GCA_021809425.1 Actinomycetes bacterium
CGAGCGCCTCGCCGAGCAGCCGGACCCGCACCGGGGGGCCACCGGCCTCGGGCACCTCGGCCGACAGCAGGGCCGGGGTCCAGTACCGGCGGAGCAGGTCGCCCATGAGCGTCCCCGGGCCGACCCGCGTCAGCAGCTCGTTCTCTTCCTGCGCGAGCACGGCGCACCCCCTCCGCCACCGCCCAGCGAGCGCCGGCCTTGCCCCGGCGGCGCGACGACGACTTCCTTGGCAATGCTATTGACACCCGCGCCTGCCGGCAAGGGCCGGTGGGGGCGGCCCGCCCGACACCGTTGCTACCGTCCGAAAGGAATAATGGTGCTCCGCCTGCCGGAGCGGCTGAGCCGGTCCCGCAGGCTCAGGGGTCGCGTCGCGTCTGGAGCGCGTGGTAGCCGTGCTGGCGGCGCGCCTCGTCGAGGCGGGCCCCACCGGCCACGAGGCCGCGGATGGCCTCCTCGCGCGCCTCGATCTCGAGGGCCACGCCGAGCACGTCCTCCTCGCGCTCGGCCGGCACGACGACCACGCCGTCGGCGTCGCCGAGCAGCAGGTCGCCCGGACGCACCCGGACGCCGCCGAGCGAGACCGGGCACTGCTCACCGGCTACCTGGACACGGTCCTTGCCCGTACGCATGTAGGTGGACCGGCTGAAGATCGGGTAGCCGAGCTCCAGCGAGCGGGGCGAGTCACGGCAGACCCCGTCGATGACCGTGCCGCCGAGCCGCCGGCGATGGGCGACCACGGTGAGGATGTCGCCCCACACGGTGGCGTCCAGCCGGCCGCCGTTGTCGAGCACGATCACCTGTCCGTCGGGGACGTCGTCGATGTAGTCGCCCACGGTGCCCCCCTGGACGTCGCAGGGCTGGTAGAGGATGGTGAAGGCGCGCCCGGCCAGACGGAAGCCGCGGTCGACCGGCCGGATGCCGAGCGCCTGCCCGGCGATCCCGAGCCGGTCGAGCGCGTCCGACACGGCGCTCGTCGAGAGGCGGCGGAGGCGCTCCACCTGCGCGTCTTCGTGGTCGCCCATCGTCCCCCTCCTCCTCGTCGGCCCGCCCGAGCCGTCACGCCACCGGTGGCGGCGGACCGGCGCACCCTAGCTCGCGGCACCCCCGGCGCCCCGGTAGGCGTGTCCCCGCCCCCTCCGGCAGGGGTGCTGCCGCCCTCAGCGAATGCCGGGGTGGAGTCAGCCGTACGGGCCTTCGGCCGCCTCGGCGTCCAGCCGCTCCTGGAGCGCCGCCCGCTCCTTCCGGTCGTGCGCCTCGAGGCTCGGCATGAAGTAGCCGATCGCCGCCGCCAAGCCGCCGACCAGCATCAGGCCCATGCCGGCGAGACGCAGCGGGTGCACCACCGCCAGCAGCCCCCCGACCACCCCGACGGCGATGCCGGCGATCCCCCACCTGGCGGCGAGCCGGGCGATGCGATGCGTCGACCGGCCGTACCGGGCCAACAGGTAGACCGCCCCGAGGCCTAGGGCCGCGCCGACGATGGCGTGGGGCACGTACAGCCCGCGCCCCTTCGCCGGCAGCCATTCGGTCGCCCGGCCGAAGGGCACCTCGGCGATGGCGCCGATGCCGAGCAGGAAGTCGAGGCAGACCAGGACACCCATGGCGACCCAGATCCGGCGCGCCCCCGCCGGCAGCTCGCCCTCGACCGCCGGCCCCTGCCCGGCCGTTGCGCCCGAGGTCACCTCGGTCATCGTCCGCCGCCTGCGCCGACCGGTCCTCGCGCCACCACCATCCTCCGATCCTGCCGGGTCGACCCGGTCGGTGCCAGTCGGCTCGCGTCGTTGCGGGCGAGCGGCGCCGGTGGCCCGCTGGCCCAGTGGCGCCCGGTGTCCCAGTGGCGCCCGCTGGCCCAGTGGCGAGGCAGCCAGGGGCGGCGGTTGCGCCGCCGGTCGCCGCCGACGAGCCTTCGGGGCGGCACCGCCCGCCGGGCGCGCCGGAAGGAGGATCTGATGGCCACCTACGTGCTCGTCCACGGCGCCTGGGGCGGTGCGCACGGCTGGCGACTGGTCCGCCCGCTGCTGCGGGCCGCCGGCCACGACGTGTTCACGCCGAGCCTCACCGGGATCGGCGAGCGCGCCCACCTGGCGAGCCCGCTCGTCGACCTCACGACCCACACCCTGGACGTTGCCAACACGATCCTGTACGAGGACCTGTCCGACATCGTCCTGCTCGGCTTCTCCTACGGCGGCATGGTGGTGACCTCGGCCCTGCAGCACGTCGCCGAGCGCGTCCGCCACCTCGTCTACCTGGACGCCTTCGTTCCGGGTGACGGCGACAGCCTCAGCTCGCTCAACGGCCAACCTCCCCGGCACGCCGGCCTGCTCGGGGGCGAATGGCTGGTCCCGTTCATCGAGCGCCACTACGAGGACGGCGACCAGGCCAGCTGGGAGCTCGCCCGGCGCACCCTGCACCCGGCCGCCTGCTTCGACGAGCCCGTCCGGCTGGCCGGGGCGCTCGAGACGTACCGGTTCTCCCGCACCTACGTGAAGGCGACCGGCGAGCCCCGCGAGGTGAGCAACGGCCACTTCTGGGCCATGGCCGACCGCTACCGGGACGATCCGCACTGGCAGTACCACGAGATCGCCACCGACCACCTGATCCCGGTCAAGCGGCCGCGCGAGCTCGCCGACCTGCTCCTTGCCATGGCCTGAGCGGCGGCCGGTGCCTGCTCGGCCGGGGGCGGCCCGGCGGCGGCCGCACGAGCAGTGGACCGCCTGTCCGGCCCACCGTGGCGGCGCCGCCCGTGGGCCGGACAGCTCACTGCGAGTCGCGTGCAACCGGGTGCCGCGTCACTAGAGTGCGCGCGAACGCCCCCCGGATGGTGCCGGAGGCGAGGGGGCAGGAGGCGGATGCCACGTGCGCGCGGGGACCAGCGACCGGCTGCTGTCCGACGAGGCGGCGCTGTCCCTCGTCACCCGCCGGTCGGACCCGCCGCCCCGCCGTCCTGGAGGCGGCCGACGAGCTGCGCGACCTCGCCCGCTCCCAGCCGGCCTCGCCGACGGGGACGCCGCCACCCCCATGACGTCCACCGCACCGCCACCGCCACACCGCCTCGCCGGCGCTGCCCGCTCCCTGCTCGATCCCGACGGACGGGCGACCCTTCTCGACCGGGCCGTCCGGTCGGCGCGAACGGTCCGCGACCGCGTTGCCCCGCGCGGCGCCGAGCAACGGCTCGACGACGTCACCCGGCTGGCCAACCTCGTCACCGCCGAGGCAGCCGGTGTCGCCGTCGACCTCGGGCTGTTCGACCTCCTCGCCGACGGGCCGCGCGCCGCCGACGCCCTCGCCGCGGCAACCGGCACCGACCCGGACGCCCTCGAGCGGCTCTGCCGGCACCTCGCCCGGCGCGGCTTCCTCGCCGAGCGGCCCGCCACCGTCTTCGCGCTCGCCGACCTCGGTCAGCTGCTGCGCCGCGACCACCCGTCGGGCCGGGCCGTGCAGTTCGGGGCGAGCGCCGCCCGGACCCGCATGGCGCAGGCGCTGTCGCGGCTCGACCTCGCCGTGCGCACGGGGAGACCGGTCTACGAGACCGTCCACGGCAGCTCGCTGTGGGAGCAGGTCGCCCGGGACCCGGCCGTGGCGGAAGGCTTCGACGCAGAGATGACCGCGCACGCCCGCCGTCTCGGGCCACACCTCGCCACACGCCTCGACTGGTCCAGCGCCACCCGTGTGATCGACGTCGGCGGCGGCACCGGCGAGCTCCTCCGCCAGCTCCTCCTCCACCACGACCACCTTCAGGGCACCCTCGTCGAGCTCTCCCGGGCAGCGGCGCGAGCCCGCGCACATCTGGCGGCGAGCGAGGTGGCAGGACGGTGCGAGGTCGTCGAGAGCGACGCCTTCTCCGAGCTGCCGGCCGGGGCGGACGCATGCGTGCTGAGCTGGATCCTCCACGACTGGGACGACGACCACGCCGTCGCCATCCTCGAGCGCTGCCATGCGGCGCTCGCCCCCGGCGGCCGGGTCGTCGTCGTCGAGCAGCCGCTCGACCTGGCCGGCAACACCGACCTGGACCTGCGGCTCCTCGTCTACTTCGGGGGGCGAGAGCGCACCCGGCACGAGTACGGCGTGCTCGCTGCCGAGGCCGGGCTGCGTGTCCTTCGCTGGACCCCGCTCACCGGCGGGTTCGCCGCCGCAGAGCTGGTCGGGTGATGAACGGAGCGCCGTCCCGTCCCGCCGGCAGCCCCCACTCTGGCGGCACCCCTGTCGGTCGGGCGTCGGCGCGCTAGGCACGGCGAGCCTTGCGCGCCCTGCTCACCCGCCCTGGCGACCTCGGCCCGACCGAGGAAGCGGCCTGGCGAGCGCTCCAGCGCGCCGGGCCGGGCACCGAGAGCCCGTTCTGCTCGCTCACCTTTGCCCGAGCCGTCGGCCGTGCCCGGCCGGGCGCCCGCGTGGTCGTGCTCGAGGACGGGCCGGTGACGGCGGCCTTCCTGGCGTTCCAGCCTGGACGGGACGGCCTCGCTCGTCCCATCGGCTGGCCGATGAACGACCTGCACTGCGTCGTCGGGGCGCCGCCGCCCGAGGAGCTTCGCAGGGCAGTCCACGCCGCAGGGGTGCGCGGCTGGCGCTTCGAGCATGCCCCGGCGGCGCACCCGTCGCTCGACGGCCACCGCTACGACGGGACGGTCGTCCACGTGCCGGTCATCGACCTCGCCGGCGGGTACCCCGCTTGGTTCGCCGGCGTCGGACGGCGCGGCCGCTCCCCGATCACGCGCAGCCCGCGCCGTCGCGCCGCGCTCGCCCGGGCAGCGGGCGAGTTGACGCTCGAGTGGCACAGCAGCCGCACCGGCGACCTTGGGCGGCTCTTCGCATGGAAGGCCGCCCGCTACGAGCAGACCCGTCGCCTGCTCGCCGACCCGACCGTCTGGGGCATCGTCGAGGAGCTCTCCGTCTCCGACGACCCCGCCTGCCGGGGGAAGCTCAGCGTGCTGCGCGCCGGCGACACGCCGATCGCCGCCGATCTCGGGCTGCTCGGCCCCCGCGGGCTGGCCGGCTGGTTCGCCGGCTACGACCCCGACCACCAGCGCTTCTCGCCCGGCACCATCCTCTTCCTCGCGGTCGCCGAGGCGGCCGCCGATCAGGGCGTCGAGCGCTTCGACCTCGGCTACGGCCAGCACCGCTACAAGGTCCCGCTCGCCTCCAGCACGTACCCCGTCGCCGCCGGCACGGTGTGGGCGCACCGCAGCGAGGCGCTCGCCCGCAGGGCGTACCGCCGACTTGTCTACCGGCCACTCCACCCGGGTGGCCCCGCAGGCGCCGTGCCGGAGCTCGCCCAGCTGCCGACGGCCTCCTGAGGTGGCCGCCGACCGGGCGGCGCGTCGGCGGCTAGCCGAACGTGGCCGCGTAGGCGGCGGTCGTGGCCGGGCTCGAGGTGCCGAGCTCGAGGACGTTGCCGTCGCCGTCGTCGAAGTAGCACTGGAAGGCCGCGCCGTTGGCCCGTGCCCACTGCCCGACGCCGGCCACGTAGCTCCCGTCATCGCCGAGCCCGCCGCCGGGAAGGTCGGCCACCGCACCCCATTCGGGCAGGCTGACCGGCTTGCCCTCCGACCGTGCGAACGCCGCCACCGCGGTGAGCCCGTCCGGCTCGGCCGCCAGCGCTGCGAACGCGGTGGCCGACGGTGCCGGCTGGGCCCCACTGCAGAACGCGTCGTAGGCGTCCACGCCCACCAGGTCGACGGCGGCGTTACCCGGGTAGAACTGCGACAGCGGCACGTCGTTCACGCAGGCGTTCGGGTTCCAGTCGAACCGGAACGCCGCACCGGGAACGGACCGCATGGCCGCCACCTCGCGGGCGAAGCATGTCGCCCACGACTGCTGCTCGCCGACCGTCGTCCCCATGAAGTCCGGTTCCCACGGGCCGTTCATCTCGAAGCCCAGCCGGATCACCGCCCGGCCGTACCCGGCCGACACCAGGTTCCCGGCAAGCTCCCTCGCGTACCCGTCGAACGCACCCGACGCGCACGCCGGCTCCCATGCTGCCGGATCGGGCACGCCGTTCGGCTCGCTCACGCCGGTCGGGACGAGGTCGGTGCTGATCACGAGGAACCGCGCCGGCGCCCCGGCGAGCCAGCTGGCGTAGCCGGACGAGGCGGCGTCGATCCACGGTGTCACCCAGGCGTCCCACGTCGCCGTCGTGTCGACAAAGGTCTCGAGGCACGAGAAGGTGACCCCGGTCGCCTGCTCGGCCGCCTGGAGGGCCGGCAGGAACCCGTCCGGTCCGGAGGCCGGGTACAGGCAGTTCGCCGTACCCCCGCTGGCCGGGACCGGG
>JAKBAA010000039.1 GCA_021809425.1 Actinomycetes bacterium
ACGGCTCCCGCCCCCGCGCCGGCCGTGCCGGTGGCCTCCGCGCCGCCGGTGGCACCACCGGCGCCTGCGGAAGCCCCCGCGGCGACGAGCGCGGCCGACCCGCCGGCCGTCACGAACGGGGCGGCGAACGGTGCCGGGACCCGCGGCGCCCTTCTGTCGCCGGTCGTTCGGCGCCTGATCGGCGAGAACGACCTGGACGCGAGCGAGATCCCGGGCACGGGCATGGGTGGGCGGATCACCCGCGACGACGTGCTCGGGTTCATCGAGGCGCGCCGTTCGGCCCCGGAGGCGACGGCTGCCGTGTCCGCGACGGCCTACGCCCCGGTGCCGAGCGCCTCGACGGCCCCGGCAGCGAGCGCGCCGCGGCCGGCCCCGGCGACGCTGCCGGCGAGCACGAGCCCGCGCGACGAGGTGATCCCGTTCACGAGCATCCGGCGGGTGACGGCCGAGCACATGGTGCGGTCCAAGGCGACGTCGGCGCACACGCTGGTGGCGGTCGAGGTGGACCTGGAGCGGATCGACCGGGTGCGGCGGAAGCAGAAGGACCGGTTCAAGGCGGACGAGGGCATCAGCCTGACCTACCTGCCGTTCGTGGCCCGGGCCGTGGTCGACGTGCTGCGCCAGTACCCCCGCCTCAACGCGTCGGTGGGTGACGACGCCCTGATCGTCCACAAGGACGTCCACCTGGGCTTCGCCGTGGACCTCGAGCTGGAAGGGCTGATCGTGCCGGTGCTGCACGACGCCGACGCCCAGTCGGTGCGCGGCATCGCCCGGTCGGTCGCCGACCTTGCCTCCCGGGCCCGTGCCCGCAAGCTGACCGCCGACGACATCTCCGGCGGGACGTTCACGCTCACGAACCCGGGCCCGTTCGGGACGTTCCTGACCGTGCCGATCATCCCCCAGCCGCAGGTGGCGATCTTGTCGACCGACGGGGTGAAGCGACGGCCGGTCGTGGTGACGTCGGAGGACGGGACGGAGTCGATCGCCATCCACTCGGTGGGCGTCCTGGCGATGTCGTTCGACCACCGGGCCGTCGACGGGGCGTACGCGGCGGCCTTCCTGCGCGACCTGGCCCGGATGCTGGAGACCCGGGACTGGGCGTCCGAGCTGTAGCGGGGGGCGCCGAGGTGGCCGCCGTGCTGCGGGTCCGCTGGCTGGGCCGCGTCCGGTACCAGGACGCGCTGGCCCTCCAGCACGGGCTGCACCGTCGCGGGCGTGGTGACCACCTGCTCTTGGTGGAGCACCCGCACGTGTACACGACCGGCGTTCGGGCGCGGCCGGAGCACCTGCTGCGCGAGCCGGCCTCCGTCGGCGCCGAGCTCGCCCGGGCCGACCGGGGCGGCGACGTCACCTACCACGGTCCGGGTCAGCTAGTCGGCTACCCGGTGCTCGACTGGCCGACCGGCCCGTCCTCGGTGCCGGGGTACGTGCACGCCCTGGAGCAGGTCGTCATCGATGCCCTTGCCCGCCTGGGGCTGCCCGGCTGCGGGCGGCTGGAGGGGTACCCGGGCGTGTGGGTCGCGGCCGACGGGCCGTCGCCGCGCAAGATCTGTGCCATCGGCGTGCGGGTGGCGCGCGGTCGGACGATGCACGGGTTCGCCCTCAACGTCCACCCCGACCTTTCGATGTTCGGCCATATCGTGCCCTGCGGGATCGCCGACAAGGCGGTCACCTCGCTGCGGGCCGAGGGCGTGGCAGCGACCCTTGCCGAGGCGGTCGACGCCGTCGTCGCCGAGGTCGGCGCCCTGCTCCGACGGCGCGGCGAGGCCGTGGTGGACGTCGAGCGCCAGGACGAGACGCCCGCCGCGACGGCCGACCCGCCGACGCCGACGCCGACGCCGCCGCCGACGATTACGACGACGGCCTCGGCCATGGACGTGCCGGCGCCGGCGGCCGTCGCCGGCCGGCCGGCCGGGAGGGCGCTCGAGCGGCGGCTGGCGGCCGCCGGGGTGGATGCCGGGTCGGCGGTGGCCCTCGGGGAGCGCAAGCCGTCGTGGATGCGGGTGCAGGCGCGGATGGGCAGCGAGTACCTGTCGCTGCGGTCGACGATGCGCAGCCTGCAGCTGACGACGGTCTGCGAGGAGGCGGGCTGCCCGAACATCTACGAGTGCTGGGCCGACGGGACGGCGACGTTCATGATCAACGGGGAGCGCTGCACGCGGGCGTGCGGGTTCTGCCTCGTCGACACGCGCCGGCCGGAGCCGCTCGACCCGGGCGAGCCGGAGCGGGTGGCCGACGCCGTGGCGAGGATGGGGCTGGCGCACGCGGTCGTGACGGCGGTGGCGCGCGACGACCTGCCGGACGGCGGCGCCGGTGCGTTCGCGGCCACCATTGCCGCCATCCGGGACCGCCGGCCGGCGACGGCGGTGGAGGTGCTGATCCCGGACTGCAAGGGCGACCCGGGGGCGCTGCGGACCGTCTTCGATGCCCGCCCGGACGTGCTCAACCACAACCTGGAGACGGTGCTGCGCCTGCAACGGGCCGCCCGGCCGTCGGCGGCGTACGCTCGCTCGCTGGCCGTGCTGGCCCGGGCGAAGGCGGCCGGGCTGACCACCAAGTCGGGGGTCATCTGCGGGATGGGCGAGCGGGAGGACGAGCTGCTCGGGGCGCTCGAGGACCTGGCGGCGGTCGGCGTCGACATCGTGACGATCGGCCAGTACCTGCGGCCGACGGCGGCCCACCTGCCGGTGGCCCGGTGGTGGACGCCGGCCGAGCTCGAGGACGTGGCCGGCGCGGCGCGGTCGATGGGGTTCGTCCACGTGGAGGCGTCGCCGCTGGCCCGGTCGAGCTACCACGCCCGACGGGCCGCAGCGGCCGGCAGGGAGCGCGCCGGCGCGGCGAGCGCGTGAACGACCGGCTCGTCGCCGCGCGCCTGGAGCGCCAGGCCAACGTGCGGGCGGCCATGGCGGCGGCACAGGTGGAGGCGCTGGTGCTGTCGCTCGGCGCCGACCTGCCGTGGCTGTCCGGCTACGAGGCGATGCCGCTCGAGCGGCCCACCGTGCTGGTGGTGCCGGTCGACGCCCCCGCCACGCTCGTGGTGCCGCGCCTCGAGGCACCACGGGTCGACGAGGAGCCTCGGCTGTTCGGGTTGCTGCCGTGGGGCGAGACGGACGACCCGGTGGCGCTCGTCGCCGCGGCGGTCGGCCGCCGTCGCCGGCTCGCCGTGTCGGACCGGTGCTGGGCGTCGCTGCTGCTCGACCTGCAGGCGACCCTGCCGGGGGCGACCTGGCAGCGGGCATCCGGGGTGACCGGTCCGCTGCGGGCGATCAAGGACGACGCCGAGGTGGCGTCGCTGGCCGCAGCCGGGGCGGCGGCCGACGTGGTGAGCGCGGCGCTGCTCGCCGGCGACATCCGGCTGGTCGGGCGGTCCGAGGCGGCCGTGTCGGAGGAGATCGGGGCACGGCTTCGCGCCGAGGGCCATGCCCGGGTCAACTTCGCCATCGTGGCGTCGGGGCCGAACGCGGCGAGCCCGCACCACGAGCCCGGCGAGCGTCGGATCGGCCCGGGCGAGGCGGTGGTGTGCGACTTCGGCGGCACGTTCTCGCTGGACGGCGACGTCGGCTACTGCTCGGACACGACCCGCACCGTGGTCACCGGGCCACCCGAGGCCGAGCTGGCCGAGCTGTACGCCGTGCTGGCCGAGGCCCAGGAGGCGGCGGTGCAGGCGGTGCGTCCCGGGGTGGCCTGCGAGGAGATCGACGCCGTCGGCCGCCGCCGGATCGCCGAGGCGGGCCTCGGCGAGCGGTTCATCCACCGGATCGGTCACGGGATCGGGCTCGAGGAGCACGAGGACCCGTACCTCGTCGAGGGGAACGGCACGCCGATCGAGGTCGGCCACGCCTTCTCGGTCGAGCCCGGCATCTACCTGCCGGGCCGGCTGGGGGCGCGCATCGAGGACATCGTGGTGGCGACGGTCGGCGGATGCCGCCGGCTGAACGTGGCGAACCGGTCGTTGCACGTCGTCGATGACTGACCGGCACGGCGGGTAGCCTCGAAGGATGCCGCTCGTCGAGCGATACGACGCCGAGGTTCCCGAGCAACCGGTGCTGGTGGTGGCGATGGAGGGTTGGATCGACGCCGGGTTCGCTGCGGCGACGGCGCTCGCCACGCTGCTCGAGGCGACCACGACGTCGAGGTTGGCCTCCTTCTCGGGGGACGAGCTGGTCGACCACCGAGCACGCCGTCCACGGCTGCGGATCGACGACGGGGTGCGACGGGAGATCGTGTTCAGCGAGCCGGAGCTGCTGGTCGGCACGGACCGGCTGGGCGCCGGCCTGCTGCTGCTGGTGGGCCCCGAGCCGGACTACCGCTGGCGGCGCTTCGCCGCCGAGGTGGCGGCGCTGGCCGTCGAGCTCGGTGCGCGCCTCGTGGTCGGCCTCGGGGCGTTCCCGGCAGGGGCGGCCCACAGCCGGCCGGTCGGTCTGGCGGCGACGGCGTCGAGCCCGGAGCTGGCGCGGGCGGTGGGGTTCATCCCCGGCTCGCTCGACGTGCCGGCGGGCATCGGCGAGGTCGTCGGGGAGGCGTGCAGCCGTGCCGGCATCCCCTCGATCGGGCTGTGGGCGCGGGTTCCCCACTACGTGTCGGCTATGCCGTTCCCGGCCGGGGCCGTCGCCCTGCTCGAAGGGCTGGGGGCGCTGACCGGGCTCGTGCTCGACACCGAGGAGCTGCGGCGAGATGCCGAGGAGGCCCGCCGGCGGGTCGACGGGCTGATCGCCGAGTCGCCGGAGCACACCGAGATGGTCCGCCAGCTGGAGGCGCAGGCGGACGCCGGCGAGGACGAGGCGGGGGCGATCGGCGAGCTGAGCGAGGCCCAGCTGCCGTCGGGCGACGAGCTGGCCGCCGAGCTCGAGCGGTACCTGCGCGGCGAGGTGTGATGGCCTTCGTCGACGAGGCAACCGTCGTCGCCCACCACCCGGCGGCGCGGGCCGCCATCTTCGACATGGACGGGCTCCTCGTCGACACCGAGCCGTTCTGGCGGGACGTCGAGGCGGGCGTGTTCGACGCCCTCGGCGCCGACGTCCGGCCGCTGCTCGCCCACGGGCTGACGGCGGGGATGCGGGTCGACGAGGCGGTCGCCTTCTTCCGTGCGCGCCTCGGCATCGCCGGTGCCGACGACGCAGCGGTCGGCGCCCGCATCGTCGCCGGGGTGGTCGCCGCCATCGAAGGGGGTGCCGAGCTCAAGCCGGGGGCGGTCGAGGCGCTCGACCTGCTGGAGGGTCGCGGCCTCGCCCTGGCGCTGGCATCAGGGTCGGCGATGGCGGTGATCGACGCCGTGCTCGACCGGTTCTCGCTGCACAGCCGGTTCCGGTTCGTCGCCACGGCGCTGGACGATCCGCTCGGAAAGCCAAACCCGGCGGTGTTCTTGCGCACGGCCGCCTCTCTCGGCGTCGAACCGGCCGAGTGCGTGGTGCTCGAGGACTCGCTCAACGGCTGCGTCGCCGCCAAGGCAGCCCGGATGCGTGTCATCGCCGTGCCCGAGGCCCACAACCGGGCCGACGGGCGCTTCGTGCTCGCCGACCTGCGCCTGGACTCGCTGGTCGAGCTCGCCTCGGTCGACCTCGACCGGCTGCTCGGTGTGCCCGTCGGGGGCGAGCTCGCCGACCGCTCCTGAGGACCGCGAGGCCGGGGCCGACCGTGGCAGCGCCGTCGGCGGGGGTGGCGGCTAGCGGACCAGGTTGACGAGCCGGGGCGGGCGGGCCACGATCCGTGACGGGGTTGCACCGGCGAGGGCCGCCTGCACCTTGTCGCTGGCGAGCGCCAGCTCGACGGCCGCCTGTTCGCCGATGGCGGGGTCGACGTCGATCCGGTCACGTACCTTGCCGTCGACCTGGACGACCATCGTGAGGCGCTCCGCCACGAGCAGGGCCGCTTCGGCGACCGGCCAGGGCTCGAGGTGGACGTGGCGGCCGGTTCGCTGCTCGTAGGCCTCCGCCGCCAGGTGCGGGGCGAGCGGGGCGAGGAGGCGCAGCAGGACGTCGACGCCCTCGTCGACGGCGGCCGCGTCGACGCCGGCGTCGGCCGCCCGGACGAGGGCGTTGGTCAGCTCCCGGCAGGTGGCGACGGCCGTGTTGAACTGGTACCGGTCGAGGTCGGCGGTCACCGAGGCGATCGCCTGGTGGGTCGTGCGGCGGAGGGCCGTGGCAACAGGGTCGGCGGCCTGCGTCGGCACCGACCCGGCCGGCCGGGGGGCGTCGAGGGCGAGGCGGTAGACCCGGCGGAGGTAGCGGGCACAGCCCTCGATGATCTCGTCGGTCTGTGCCGTCCAGTCGATGTCGTCGACGGGCGGCCCGACGAACAGGTGGAAGAGGCGCAGGGCGTCGGCCCCGACGCGGTCGAAGTAGTCGTTGGGCGACACCACGTTGCCCTTCGACTTCGACATTGCCCGTCCGCCGAGGCGGATCATGCCCTGGGTGAACAGCTGCTGGAACGGCTCGCGCAGCTCGGGGGGCGAGCAGCCGACGTCGCCGAGGGCCCGGGTGAAGAAGCGGGCGTAGAGCAGGTGCAGGATGGCGTGGGTCACCCCGCCGATGTACTGGTCGACCGGCATGAAGTGCCGGGCCGCCTCGAGGTTGACCGGGCCGGCGTCGTAGGACGGGTCGCAGAAGCGCAGGAAGTACCAGGACGAGTCGACGAAGGTGTCCATCGTGTCCGTCTCGCGCAGCGCCGGCCCGCCGCACACCGGGCAGGTGGCGTGACGGAACCCGTCGTGGGAGCGCAGGGGCGACTCGCCGGAGGGGTGGAACTCGACGTCGTCGGGGAGCAGCACCGGCAGCTGCTCGTCGGGGACCGGCACGATCCCGTGGACCGGGCAGGTGACGACCGGGATGGGGCAGCCCCAGTAGCGCTGCCGGCTGATCAGCCAGTCGCGCAGGCGGTACTGGACCGAGCGCTCGCCGAGCCCCTGCTGGGCGAGCCATCCGATGGCCCGCGCCTTGGCCTCGTCGACGGTGAGGCCGTCGAGGAACCCGCTGTTGATCTTCGTCCCGGGCCCGGTGTAGGCGCCCCCCGCGAAGTCGTCGGGCGGCTGGGTCGTCCGCACGATCGGCAGGTTGTAGGCGACGGCGAACTCGTGGTCCCGGGCGTCCTCGGCAGGCACCGCCATGATCGCCCCGGTGCCGTACCCGGCGAGCACGTAGTCGGCGACGTACACCGGCACCTGCTCGCCGTTGAACGGGTTGACGGCATAGCTCCCGGTGAACGCCCCCCGCTTCTCGAGGCCGCCCTCGGTCGAGGTTCGCTCGAGCTCGCTGCGGTGGGAGGCCTCCTCGACGATGGCGTCGACGGCGGCACGCTGGTCGGCTGTCGTCAGCGCGCCGACCAGCGGGTGCTCGGGGGCGACCACCACGTAGGTCACCCCGAACCCGGTGTCCGGGCGCGTCGTGTAGACGTCGATGCCCAGCTCCCTGCCGGCCACCGCCAACCGGAACCGGGCGCCCTCGGAGCGGCCGATCCAGTTGCGCTGCATCGTCTTCACCCGCTCCGGCCAGTCCAGCTCGTCGAGCGCCTCCAGCAGCTCGTCGGCGTAGGCCGTGATGCGAAGGAACCACTGCTCCAGCTGGCGTCGCTCGACGACGTCGCCGGAGCGCTCGCAGGTCCCGTCGGCGAGCACCTGCTCGTTGGCCAGCACCGTCTGGCAGCCCGGGCACCAGTTGACCGGCGCCTGCGCCCGGTAGGCGAGCCCGGCGCGCAGCAGCCGGTTGAAGATGACCTGGCTCCACCGGATGTACTCCGGGTCGTGGCTGCGCACCTCCCGACGCCAGTCGTAGACGGCGCCGAGCCGCAGCACGCTCTGCTTCAGCTCGGCGATCCTCGCCTCGGTGTGCACCCGCGGGTGCGCCCCGCCCTTGATCGCCGCGTTCTCGGCCGGCAGGCCGAACGAGTCGAACCCGAACGGGCTCAGCACGGCGAACCCGCGCATCGTCCGGTACCGCACCAGCACGTCGCCGAACGTGTAGTTGCGCACGTGACCCTGGTGGGCCTGCCCGCTCGGGTAGGGGTACATGCACAGCACGTAGTACGGCGGGCGCGGATCGTCGAGGTCGACCTCGTAGGTCCCCTCGTCGGCCCATCGCTGCTGCCAGCGGGCCTCTACGGCGACGGCGTCATAGCTGTCGGACACGCCCCAAGGTTACCGACTACCTCTGCTCCCCCCGGAGGGGCTCCTCGGCGCTCCGGAGGGTCTCGGCGGCGCTGGTATGCTCTCCGTCGTCCGCGGGGGCGTAGCTCAGCTGGAAGAGCACTTGACTGGCAGTCAAGAGGTCGTGGGTTCGAGCCCCATCGCCTCCACCGCACTTCTTCCCAGGTCAGCGGCCTGATGTCGCACCTTCGGGGTAGCCTCTCGGCACCGTATCGCCCTCCTCTGTAGCCAACCGTGTAGCCAAGGGACGGGCCGTGTAGCCAGTGAGCGCTGTCTTACCGGTCGTGGGCGGCCGGTTGGCTCGGCGCTCGTGGGGGTTGGGGGGTGTCGCATGGTCGGCACAAAGGGTCCCGGGCGCGGTCGTCGCCGGGGGCATCACGAGGGGTCGATCTACCAGCGGGCCTCGGACGGCCGGTGGGTGGGCTCGGTGGACCTCGGATGGGTGAGCGGCGTCCGCCGCCGCCGTGTCGTCTACGGCGCCACCCAGGCCGAGGTGCTCGCCAAGGTGCGCCAGGTCCAGCGTGACGTCGAGCGGGGCTCGCTCGTGGTCGACGACCGGACGACGCTCGGGGAGCTCCTCGAGCGGTGGCTCGCCGACGTGGTGCCCTGCCGGGTGAGCCCGGCGACGCTCGAGAACTACCGGACGATCGTCGCCAAGCACGTCCTGCCGACGCTCGGCCAGAAGCGCCTGACGGCGCTCAGCCCGGCGGACGTGGCCCATCTGCTGGCGTTGAAGCAGCGGGAGCGCCTGCCGACGACGAGGGGTTCGTCCGGCGGCCTCGCTGGCGCCAGCTCAGGCGGCGGTGGCTCAGGGGGTGGCTACTCGCCCCGGACGGTGAAGCTGATCCGTGGGGTCCTCGTCCAGGCGCTCGGCCAGGCGGAGCGGTGGGGGCTGGTGCAGCGCAACGTGGCCGCCCTGTGCGAGGGGCCCCGGCTCGGGCGGGACGAGGGCCGCACGCTGACCCTGGAGCAGGCCCGGGCGCTGCTCGACGCCGCGAAGGGGGAGCGCCTCGAGGCCTGCCTCGTCGTGCTGCTGTCGCTCGGCCTTCGCCGAGGCGAGGCGCTCGGGCTGCGATGGGAGGACGTCGACCTCGACGAAGGGGTCCTGAGCGTGACCCAGGCGCTCAAGCGGGTCGGAGGCCGGGTCGTCCTCGGCGACGTGAAGACGCCCCGGTCCCGGCGGCGGGTGAACCTGTCGGTGCCGCTGATCGACCTGCTGCGCATCCACGCCGAGCGCCAGGTGGCCGAGCGGACGGCGGCAGGCGAGGGGTGGGTCGAGACGGGGCTCGTGTTCACGACGGCGACCGGGACGCCGATCGACCCGTCCAACTTCCGCCGCAGCTTCGATGCCGTGTGCAAGCGGGCAGGGCTGTCCGGGTGGCACCCGCACGAGCTGCGCCACTCGGCGGCGTCGCTGATGCTGGCCGAGCAGGTGCCGATCGAGGTGGTCTCCCGGGTGCTCGGCCACTCGTCGATCCGGATCACGGCGGACGTCTACGGCCACATCCTCGCCCCTCAGCGCCAGCACGCCGCCGACGCCATGGCGAGGGCGCTGTGGGGCGAGGAGCAGCCCGCTGCTCAGCCGTCGCCGCCGAGCGCCGCGACGTAGGCCTCGAGCTCGCCCCGGCGCACCTTGCGCAGGCGGCCGAGCTTCACCGAGGGCAGCTCGCCGGCGAGGACGAGTTCGTAGGCGAACGCACGGGAGACGCCGAGCAGCTCGGCGGCCTCGGCTACGCTGAGCAGCAGCCGCTCGGGGCGAGGCTCGTCGATGGTCGTGCCAATGCCGGTGCTTGCCACGCCGCTGGCCGGCCGTTGCGGGCATCGGTCCGAGCCGGGCCGACCGCAAGGCCCTGAGCACGTGCACGCCTCCGCTTGGCGCGGCGCCGGGCTCGATGAGCGAGCCGACGGGCGGCGCACCGGACCAGAAACCAGCGGCATCCCGACCTCCTCGGTGGCACGGAAGGGAGCCGAATCAACCCCTCCACTATGTACGGGTCACCGAGCAACCCGAGATGTAACAATGTCCAGGTCAGCGACCTGCGGAAGACGTCTCGCCCGGACCTCGAATAGATCTCCTGTACTTACTCAAGAACGCCGCTGGCGGCTCTGCCGCCAGCGGCCTGCTGCTGCTGAGCCGAATGCAGCGGCGCTTGACGTACTCGCTAGCTTCGGGAGTAACGGGTAACGTCTTGCTTCGGAACTTCGGGAGCGGATGATGACCCTAAATCTTTCGCAGCTTGATCTCGGCGCATTGGCCGCTGAGAACGACACAGATCTTGTTGATTACTTCCTTCAGACGGAAGCATTTACCCGAGTCTTTGCAGCGAAGAAGTGGCTTGTCCTAGGGAACCGAGGTGCAGGAAAGACAGCTATCTTCAGCTACTTGGCGGGGTTGCGAAATCGGGAAGCTCATGTTGTCCAGCTGGCACCTGACGACTACTCCTACGAATTGGCGTCAGATATACTTGCACGCGAGTTGAGCGGAGCGTGGCAAAAGGGAGCAGCATTTTCGGCGGCGTGGAAGTGGCTCATCCTCTTATTGCTGGTGAAGGGCCTCGCCGAACCGAGCGTGAAGTCGCGGAGGTCGGCAGCCGGACACCTACACGCATTCTTGCGGGATCACTATGCGGATATGGCGGCGAATCCGATCGATACACTGATCGGATACATCAAGCGCATTGAGGGCGTGAAGCTTGGCCCGTACGAAGCTGGCATCAAGGCGAGGAAGCTGCAGCAGCTATTCAAGCTTGATGAATTCGTGAGAATCGATGCGGACATCAGAGCCTGCCTTCAGGAGAAGAACGTCTATGTTCTTGTAGACGAACTTGACCGTGGCTGGGACGCTTCGGAGGATGCTAAGTACTTTGTGGCAGGGCTATTTCGCGCAGCCGTTGGCCTCAACCAGTCCTATCCAGGCCTACACGTGCTTGTCTCGTTGAGGCAGGAGCTCTACCACAGTATTCCGATGCTCTACGAGGACGCTCAGAAGCATCGAGACATGTTGGAGACCATCCAGTGGGACGAGAATTCTCTGAAGGCCCTCATAGCGGCCCGAATTCGAAGGTCGTTCCCGGAGCTTGCTGAAACAAGCGACGACGAAGCGTGGGACGCTGTATTCTCAACCGAGCTCAGCTACCGGCAAACGAAGAGCTTTAACTATGTCATCGACAGAACGCTCAACCGACCTCGCGAGCTAATCTTGTTTTGCTCCCTTATACGTGACAAGGCGGTAGAGCGGCAAAGTGCTGTAGATTATTCGATCGTCGCGGCCGCTGAGAGGGACTATTCGAAGGCCCGGTTCGAGGATATTACACACGAATACCGCTTCCAATATCCTGGGATCGAGCGCGTACTTGAGCGTTTTCGCGGCGCCTTGTTTCGACAAGATCGAGACGAGATCGAGACGCACTGTTGCGAGTTGATTCTCGACGGTGTTGGTGGTGGGGCGGATGTATGGCTGAAGGAGCTAAGCGACCCGGGTGAGCTGATTGACATTCTTTGGGAAGTGGGCTTTGTGACCGCATACCTTGTCGGCGGCCAAAAGGGTGTTACGCGCAGTGGCAGTCAGTATGTCGGAAGTTATCAAATGCCGACACTTCCACTCGAGGGAATTCAGACGTTTAGGGTGCATCCCATGTTTCACTCCTACCTTGGTCTCAAAGAGAAGTAGCTGGTGTTACTTGAGTTCAATTGCGGCCAGTCGCAAACTCCAGGCGTCGTCCACCCGCTGAATTGGGGCGACGCGCTCAGGGAAGCGCAGCGCTCTCGCTAGGGCTGAGGTGCGCCTGAAGCGGAACTCCCAGCGACCTGTTGCCGGATAGAGGCAGGCCGCAACCACGTCGAACTGCTCCGGTCGGTAAAGGCGACCCGCTGGATCGTTGCGTTGGGCGCGGGTCTTCTGTACCTCGACCTTGATCGTCCCGTCGGCGTACCTTCGCGGCGACACGTTCTTGCACTCGACCAGGATGACCCTGCCGTCCTTCAGGGTGACCCGGAAGTCCGGTTGACCGTCGTGGTCGATGAGCTCCGCCGATGCCACGTCGGGGTCAGCGGCGAGATGAAGCGCGAGGTGGTGCTCGGCCACCCCGCCGCGGACGGCGACCTGCAGGCGGCTTCGCTCGGTGATGATCCGGAGGATCTCCTGGGCCGGCAGCTGGAACTGCTCCTCGAGGGGATGAAGGCCACGAAGGGGCGACGGTGGCTCGTCGCGGGCGCGCTCGGCGGCGACGAGGCGGAGCGCTGGGTCGAGGCCGAGTCCGGACGCCTGTCGCTCGAAGCGGACGAGATCGAGCAGGCGCTCGGGTCGCAGGCCGATGATCGTCTCGAGTCCCTCACGCCCTCGGGGGCTGTCCCTTCGGGTCCCGGGACGGTTCACTCGCTCCCAGGCGTGCCAGCCGCCCTCCAGGGTGGCGTCAACGTCCTCCTGCTTGAACTCGACCGAGATGCCCATGGGAAGTGGGTCGTAGAGGAGCGGGTCGAGCGCCACGAGGATGCCGGCGTCGGGATGCAGCCCGAGGACGAGCGTCGTGTCGACGGCGGCCACATCGCGCCCGAGCGGGTGCTCCTGCTCGATCCAGCTCCGATCGCCGCCGAGGCGGACCTGCACGCGATGCTCGTCCGGCGGTCGACGATTGATCGGCGGCGGGTTGCAGCGGAACGGGTAGCAGAGGACGCCGAGTCGCTCATCGTCAGCCCCCTGGATGCCGAGGAAGATCGGCGCACGATCGGCCGGGCTGGCGTACAGCACCGTCCCCCCGGAGCGGTCGACCGCGTGGAGGAGGAAGGCATGGAGATCGTCCCTCCTCGAGGTCCGGTACACCCCGGCGTGAAGGCGACCTGCCAGCTCCGTGCGCTCGGGCATGTCGCCAGCCTCGCATCCCGGGGTGCGCGGGCGGCGGACCGGGCTCCGCGCTGATCGAGCACCATGTGGGGATGGTCGCCTACCCGGTCCCCAGCTCGGCCGCCGTGACGGCGGTGATGCGGGGCAACCGGAAGCGGGACACCCGGCCCGAGGTGGCCATCCGCTCGGCGCTGCACCGGCGTGGGCTGCGGTTCCGAAAGGACGTGCTCCTGCGCGTCGGCGACCTGCGCGTGCGTGCGGACGTCGTCTTCCCTCGTCGTCGGCTCGCCCTGTTCGTCGACGGGTGCTTCTGGCACCGCTGCCCCGAGCACGGTACGAGCCCGCGGGCGAACGCCGCCTACTGGGGTCCCAAGCTCGATCGCAACGTCGAGCGGGACCGAATGCAGACCGCAGCCCTCCGGGCGGACGGCTGGACGGTCGTGCGGGCCTGGGAGCATGAGGATCCCGACGAGGTGGCGCTCGCCGTCGAGCAGCTCTTGCGGGCGACGAGCTCGGCGCCGCTTACCTGAGCGCTGCGGCGACCTGCTCCGCGACCCGCTGGGCGAGCAGCGGAGGCACCGAGTTGCCGACCTGGTACTGGATGGCGCTGCGCTTCCCGGCGAACTGGAAGTCGTCGGGGTAGGTGAACAGCCGGCGCAGCTCCGGCACGCGCAGCCGCCGGTTCTCCCAGTGGAACGGCCCGACGTTCGGCCCCGGCTGGGCTTGGATCGTCGGCGCTGGCCGGCTCGGGTCGAGCTTCAAGAGGAACGACCAGTAGCGGCTCCGCCACTCGAACACCGGCTCTGGGTGGCCCCGGCGCTCGGTGTAGAAGAGGTAGTTGTCACCGGGCGGGATACCCGGCAACATGTGACCCCAGCGTCCTCGGATGACCTCCTCGGGCTCGGGCGAGGTGACGAGGCCGGCGAGGGCCTCGCCGGCGGTCACGTGGGGGAGCGGCCCGCCCGTGACGGCGCGGCGCTCCCACTGCCCGTGGTGGGTCGGCCCCGGGAGCTCCGGCATCTGGCTGCCGCGGCGCACCCCGACCATGAACAGGCGCGGGCGGAGCTGGGGCACGCCGTAGTCGGCAGCGTTCAGCACGTCGAAGGTGTAGTCGTAGCCCGCCTCGTCGACCTCCCGGCGTAGCCGGTCGAAGGCGCCGCCGCTCGCCCGGTTGCGGAAGGTGAGGGCATAGACGTTCTCGAGGATGAAGGCCCGGGGCTTCGCCTCGCGCAGCACCCGGGTGTAGGCCTGGAGCAGGCTGGCGGCTGGGTCGAGCCCGTCCCTCTTCCAGTCGAGCCAGAAGCCGGACTTCGAGAACGCAACGCACGGAGGACCCCCCACGAGCAGCTCCGGGCGCTCCCTGCCGCTCAGGCCCGCTGCCCGGAGGATGTCCCGGGTCTGGACTCCCTCGCTGGACCCGCTGGCGAGCGGCGTCAGGTCCGCCCGCAGCACCTCGCGGAGCCCGTTGAAGTGCTCGGGGGCGTTCTTCTCCATCGTGTCGGCGGCATCCGCGTTCCACTCGACGGCAGCAGCCACACGAAAGCCGGCTTGCTCCACCCCTAGGTCGAGGGCGCCGGCGCCGGAGAACAGGGAGATGGCGACGCCCCGCTCCGACACGCCGCCGATGCTATTCGGCGCTGGCGTCGGCCCGGGGGATGCCGAGAGGCGGAGCTGCACGACATCGGTGCTGGCTGGCATGCTCGCATCGTCCCGCGAGCCTGTGACAGCCGGACCGGCCTGCGCAGGAGGGAAGGGACGGGAAGGAAGCCCTCCGGGCTTCGTCCTCCAGCGTCCCCGCGGCTGTCGTCCGGTCCGTCAAGGCTCCCCCTGCGGGCGGGCTCCGCCCGGCCTTGACCGCCCTCGTCGAGCTCGCCAGGGCGGCCCCGAGCAGATCCTTCGAGAAGCCTCGGCGTGTAGCCAGAATGTAGCCAAGCCGGTGGATGTGGGTGATCCAAAGCGGACCGTGACGGACAGAAGTCCCTTGTCAGCGCATCGTACGGATGCACATGGACGCCGAAAGCGAAACTGGCAGTCAAGAGGTCGTGGGTTCGAGCCCCATCGCCTCCACCGCAAAAGCGCAGGTCAGAGGCCTAAGCCTCCCTGTGGATTGTCACCGAGACACCCCCTGAGAACCTGGTGAGAACCAAACGGTTCTCACGGAGTCTGCGATGCCCGCGACGCCCGAAGGTGTCTACGCCGACAAGGGTGGCCAGTGGTACTTCAAGGTCACCCTCGGTCGTGACCCGCTGACGGGCCGGCGAGAGCAGATCACGCGCCGCGGCGTTCGCCCCGCGAGCGACGCGGCGAGGGCGCGGAGGGAGCTCCTCGAGCGCAAGGACCGCGGGCAGGTGAAGGTGGCCTCCGGCGGGACGCTCACGGTGAACGACCTGCTCGATCTCTACCTCGACGGCCTCGATGCCGACGAGCGGCTGTCGCCGAAGACCCGCCACGACTACCGGATCTTCGCCGACACCTACCTCCGGGGCCTCATCGGGAAGAAGAAGGTCCGCGACGTCACCCCCGAGGTGGTGCTCACCTGGCAGCGGCGCCTGTTGAAGGAGGGGTGCCCGACCGGGGGCCGGCCGCTCTCGCCGAACACGATCCGCCTCGCCCGCTCACCGCTCGCCGGCGCCTTCAAGCTGGCGCTGAAGGCCGGGATCGTGGCGGTGAACCCGGTTGCCCAGACCCCACAGCCGAAGGCGCGGCGCTCGGTGCCGAAGCACTGGTCACCGGAGGAGGCCCGGCACTTCCTCGCCCTCATGGAGGGGGACCGGACCTGGACGGTGTGGGCGTTCCTCATGGGCTCGGGGCTGCGCATCGGCGAGCTCGTGGCGCTGCGCTGGCCGAACGTGGACCTCGAGGCGAAGGTCGTCCGGGTCGTCGAGTTCTCGACCTACGTCGGCCACGACGTCGTCCCCTCCACGGGAAAGAGCTGCGACGCCATCCGCAGCATCGACCTGGACGACGGCCTCGTCAAGGTGCTGCGCGCCCAGCGCCGCCAGCAGGCCGCCGAGCAGCTCGCCGCGACGAGCTACGAGGCGAGCGACCACGTCTTCACCCGACCCGCCGGCGGCCCTTATCACCCCCAGCAGCTCTCGCGACGCCTCGGCGAGCTCACCGCCGAGCTCGACCTTCCCCGGCTCACCGCCCATGGGCTTCGGCACACCTGCGCCACGCTCATGCTCGCCAATGGCGTCGCCCCGAAGGTCGCCGCCGAGCGCCTCGGCCACTCGGACCCGTCGCTGTTCCTGAACCTCTACAGCCACGTCACCCCGACCATGCAGCGCGAGGCCGCCGAGAAGATCGGGGCGGCGCTGTTCGGGGAGCGCTGAGGGGGCCGGCGGGGCACATCCCGGCGTATCGTCGGAGAGGTGAGCCTCGGTGGGGGAACCGACGCGACCCGGCTCCTGGCCGGCCCTCGGGGCCGGGCGCTGTGCGCCGCGATCGCGGGTCTTGACGGTCACCGCCTGCTCCACGCGCTCGAACGACCGACGTCCGGCGTCCGGTACGAAGCGATCGAGGCGCAGCACGCGGGACGACCTTGGTGGCCGCCACCGGGATGGGAGGCAGTGCGGCGTCGCTCGCTCGAGGCCCGAGCTCATCCGCTCCCCGAGCCCACCGAGGTGCTTGCCGAGGTCGTGGCGGCAGTGGACCTCGAGATCCTGGCCGCTACCAGAGACGAGTTGGCGTTCGTTCCGAGTCTCGTCGACGCCGTCAACGACGTGATGTTCTCGGGCGACGAGGCGGCCGTGAGGGAGGTGCTCGCCTCGGCTGCCGACGCGCTCGTCCCCGTCGCCGAGGCGTTGGTGCGCGCTCCTGGGACCGCGTGGTGGTGGAGCCCGTGCGACAAGGGTGCGCAGCGCTGGATCGGCTTCTCGCGCGGGCCGGAGCGTCCACCTCGGGGTGAGCCGACGGAGGCCTTGGCACAGTGGGTGCGCTCGGAGACCGAGGACGAGGCCCGTTCGGCACGTCTGGTTCCCTTCCCGCCTCGTCGCGCCACCCCCCGGTGCTCCGGTACCTGGTGGTCCACCCCGCCTGGCCGTCTCGTGCGCACGACCCGGGCCCTTCCGGGTTTGGCGGCCGTCGGGCTCGCGCTGACGGAAGAGGAGCCAGCCGACGACGCGGTGGCTGTCTGGGAGGTGACCTCCTCGCCGGACGCCAAGGTCTTCGAGGTCGACGGGCCCGGGGCTTGGTGCGCGCTCGCCGAGCAATTCCCGAGGGAGGTCACCCTCTCTCGCCGCCACGACTGGTTGCGCTGGACCGGCTTCGAGGGACGGTGGTTCCTCCCCGACTGGGCGAAAGTCGCCGACGCTTTCGACGCCGTCCACTTGACCGTCGCCGGACACCTGGAGGCCTCCTACCGGGCGCTTCTGGTCTCCAGTGGTGCCACCTGCCTGGCAGGCTTCGATCCGGACGAGACGATATGGCTCACCGACGTCGTCACGGCCGGTCGAATTGTCGAGGCCTGGGAGGGCGACATCGGGCGCAACCGCTTCCAGGACCGGGCGCGGCCGTGGCTCGACCAAGGTCCGTCGAGGGAAGGACTCGGGGGGTGATGGAGCCCATCTGCGCGCGGCTCGACCAGTTTGACACTTGCGCGCGTACGGGCCGTTCGGGCGCGCGGCCCTTTCGTTGACAGCCGGGATCTCGTGCCGGTGATCTGTCCTAGCGTTCTGGCGCGCCCGGAGTCCATTTCGGGTCCGTTGGCCGACGCCCGACCCGTCGTTAGAGGCTGTCGCGGATGTTCCACCAGCGCGCCTCACTGTGGGCTTCGGCGGTGAGGCGGCGCATCAGGAGCCGGCTGTGCGCTGCCCAGACAAAGCCCTCGGAAACCTTGGGATCTCGCTCGTAGTCGACCTGGAGCCGGCGGTTGTTCATGAGCCACGACCAGGTGCGCTCGACGACCCAGCGCCGAGGCAGGACCTCGAAGCGTCCCGAGGCGACGAGGGTGACGACCGCGACGAGCAGGCCGAGGGTGTCGACGACGCCGAAGACCTTCCGGCCGTTCACCTTCTTTCCGGCGTCATAGCCCCTGGTCGCAGCCCCGACCGTCGCGGCCCCACGCACGCTGCGGGCGTCGATGATCGAAGCAGAAGGAGCTTCCTCCCGCCCTTCCTTCTCCCGGACAAGCCCCCGCAGCCGGTCGCAGATGCGCTCCCAGGTGCCGTCGCTCGACCAGATGAGGTGGTAGCGGTGCACGGTGTTCCAGTGGGGGTACTTCTCCGGCAGGGCCCGCCACTGGCAACCCGTGGCGGCGACGTAGAAGATCCCGTCGACGACAGCTCGGCGGTCGTTCTTCACCGGCCGGCCCATCTTCCCCCGGCTCGAGTAGGGCTCGACCAGATCGGCGATGAGCGCCCACTCCTCGTCGCTCATATCGCGATGAGTCGTCCGCCATCCCTTTGGTATTGTGCCCTTTCGCTACATGCCACCATGTTACATGGCAATAGTTACACGAGTGCAAGTCGTGACCGGCGCGAACATCCAGGACAGCCTCTAACGACGTACGTGACACACCAACGGGGCACGCCGAATCGGCAGGCGCTGCTGTCCGCCCCCACCGGGGAGACGATCGGCAGCACATAACGCCCCGGTCCTGCCATTACACGGTCGAGGCTGACAGGCCGCCAATGGGCGCGCATTTTGGGGATCTGCAGCGAGGCCTCCCGGGCAAACGTCGATGACGCCGAGCGCCGAGTCTGCGCTCCTGTCGGAGTCGCGGACGGTCTGGTGGTGTCGGTGCAGCGGTGTCAAGCACACCTTGGGTTATGGCTGAGTGCGAACGGCCTGTACAGGAGGTTCTGGCGAACGGGTGACAGTGGTCAACAGCGGTCGGTCACGGTCTGAGGGTCGACGAAGGGACGGGAGGAAGCGTGGAGACGTCGTGACCTTGGTAGTGGGCGGCTCGGGCGCGCAGTGCGACGGTGCCGACGTTCGCGGAGGAGGCCGGTGGCCTTGGCAGCACGTGGGGATCAGCGCTGACGTCGTCACCGGGTCGCTGGACAGTGAGATCGTCACGAGATCGTCGCTTCGCGACGGGAGCGGACTGCGTGGACACGAGCGCGTGAAGGGGAGGGGACTCCGTGGACGCCGGCGTACGGGAGCGCACGCGGTGGATGACGACCGTCGTCACACCGGGTCCCTCCGGGGCTGGCGCGGCGCTTCCCGGTGCGTCGCGGTCTCGCCATACTGCCGTTGCGACAAGGAGGCACGACGTGGCGGACGACGAGCAGCTGGGGTTCCCGGAGCTCATCGACATCTCCACCCTCGCCAAGCTCCTCGGGGTGGGGGAGCGCTACGTGCGGCGCATGATCGCCGAGCGACGCGTTCCGACGGTGAAGGTCGGGCGGCTCGTCCGCTTCGTCCTCGCGGAGATCCGGCGATGGATCGAGGAGCAGCGCCGGCCTCCTGCCGGTGAAGCATGAGGATGCGTGCCGAGCGAGCGGTGCGTCGCCGTGGACCCCGCGGGCGGAGCGTGCTGTCCTTTGATCGTGTAGACACGAACACCGAACACCGAACACCCTCGATGCTTCGGTCGTGCGAACCACGAGCGCTGAGCTCGAGGCAACGGCGAAGGAGCAACTGCGCGGTGCACTCGCCGAGCTCGGGCTGCCCGGCGAGGTGGCTGCCTCGGCGGAGCGCGGCGTCGACATCCTGGTCGAGGTGGGCGGCACGCTCGTCGGCGTCGAGGTGAAGTCCGTGGTCGGCCCGAGCGAGGCAGCGGTGCTCGTGGCGCGGGCGCGAGAGGTCGGGCTTCCCCTACTCGTAAGCGCGCCGCGGGTCGCCAAGGAGGCACGGGCCATCCTGCGCGACGCCGACGTCGGCTACCACGACCAGCGCGGCCACCTTCGCCTTGTCGCTCCAGGCGTGCTCGTCGACGCCGAGGTGGCGCCGAGCACCCGGGAGGTGGCCCCGATGGCGCCACTGGCCGGCGAGATCGCGAAGGAGGTGGCGCTTGTGCTCCTCGAGGATCCGGCCGCTCGACGCGGCGTTCGGGAGCTTGCACGGTCAATCAACCGCGCGGCGAGCTCGGTCTCGGTGGCGCTCGAGGCGCTCCGCTCGGCGGGTCTCGCGACGAGCGCGAACGAGCCCCTCGTGCCGGACCTCTTCTGGGAGCTTGCGGGCAACTGGCGGCGCGAACCGGTCGCGCTCAGGCGCGCACCGCACACAGGCGAAGCGGGGGAGCCCGACCCGCTTCGTCTCGGCCTCGGCCGGCGGGATGCGTCAGGAGCGTGGGTGCTCGACGAGGTCGGCTGGGCGCTCACCGACACGCTGGGCGCGCTTTCCTGGGGCGCCCCGGTCGCCGTGAGCGGTGGCCATCCACCGGACTTCTACGTCCCGTCGCAAACGGCGCTCCGCCGTGCGATCCAGCTCCTCGGTCGCGCGGCGAGCGCCGAGGAGCGCCGCTGCACCGTGAGCCTCGCCCCGGCGCGCTACGTCTGCGCGTCGCGCGTCGCCCGTCCCGGCGAGCCGTGGCCGATCGCGGGCCACGTCGTGGTCGCGCTCGATCTCGCTCAGGACCGGGCGCGAGGGCGTGACGTCCTCGAGCATTGGCGGCCAGTGGAGGCTCCCCGTGTCTGGTGACACGGTGCTCCTGACGGACGCGCCCACGGGGCGCATCGCCGAGCTCGTCGGGGTGCTCCGGCGCTTCCCCGTGACGCCGAGGTGGGTGCTCGTCGGCGGTCTCGCGGTGAACGTGCGCCTCGCTCGCCCGCACTGCGTGACGGACGACGTTGACACGGTGAGCGCTGACCAGCCGAAGCTCGTCGAGCTGCTCGCGTCGCCCGATGACGCCGTCCGGCTCAGCGCCGCGAAGGTCGAGACAGGCGAGCCTTCGGTCGAGGTCGACGTCATGGAGTCGACCGAGGGTGCCGCGTTGCCGGCGGAGCCGGGCGAGCGCGCCTTCGCCCTCGCGCGGCGCTGGACGATGCGGACCGCGAGCGCGGTGGCGCTCCGCGTCGCCGACGCGAGCGGGGCGATCACTGCAGAGGCGGGTCTGGCCGTCGCGTCGGTGCCCGCGCTCATCGCGCTCAAGACTGTCGCCACTCCTCGCCGTCGCGAGGGCCGCTATCCGGAGAAGATCGGCTCCGACATCCAGGATCTCTACCGACTCGTTGGGAGTGCGCCCTTTCACGAGCTGGTCGCCGCCTTCGGCACGCTCGAGGCGGAGGCCCGTGGCTGGGTGGCGACCTCGCTTAGGCGCGGCTTCGAGGAAGGCTCCGCTGATCTGCGCTATGCGGCGATGCGCATGCGGCGCTTCTCGGACAACGTCGACTCCCGGGCGATCGAGGAGGACGATCTCGCGTTGCTCGGTGAGTTCGGCGAGGTGCTCGGCGCGCTCGGCGATCCGTAGGGACAGAGTGGCACCGCGAAGAGTCGCCACTTGTCTGCGGCGCGATCCTGGTTCAGCTCGCTGGACAGCCGGACATGACGCGCATCGCGGCAAGGTCGGATGCCGAGAACCCTCCGAGCTGGCTGCCATTTGCGATCCCTGAGTCCACGGCTGTGCTGGACAGCACCCCTTGGCTTGCGGCGATGACCTGACGGACCGAGCGGCGAAGGGCCGACGGACGACCGGCGATCGCCTGGGCCGACAGCGTCGCGCCGAGCTCGGTCAGGGTCGCGTGACGGGCTTCGGGCGAATCGCTCGCGTTCCAGCCCACGATGACGTTCGCAACGTGGCCGCCCACCAGCGTGCGCGGGGGTCCCGGGTCAACGGCGAGGTGGACGAACTCCACCGTCGCGTCGGAGAGGCCGGCCGGAAAGAGATCACTCGGGTACCAGATGCCTGAGGGGGTCGTCACGGTCACGTCGATCCCGGACGATCGAGCCGTGGCAGTGACCGCGTCGATCTCCGCCTGCATCCACCCGGGGATCGACGTCGGCAGGGAGAGCACGACCGGCGCGCAGGGGCGGCCCCAGGGCATCCCGACAAGCAGGGGATGGCCCTTGGGGCCGACCATCGTCGTGTAGCCGGGTGCACCGTCAATTGCGGTCGATCCACCTGATGGGAGCACCAGCCTGGTCGCGAAGGCGATCGCGCCGACGAACGGCCCGAGACGCAGGATGAGCCACGCGACCCTCGTGCGCTTGCTTCGCGCCCCCGACATGGCGCTGTTTCCTCGCAGGCTCTCCTCCGCCGAGGGAGAGAAGCGCACGTCAGGGCGTTGCAGCCAGCCGTTGAGATGATCTCTTGCTGGTCCCGGCAGCAGCCAACCGCGGCCATAGAGGTGGAGGTGGACAGGACGGGCTCGGCCGACGACGGTAAGTGCCAGGAAGGACTTCGCCTTGCCGGTGCTCACGGCCGTCACCTCACGCAACGACACCGTCCGCGACACGCCCCAGGTGCGGAAGGTGAGATTCTCGCCGTCGACGCGGCGGGCGAACAAGGCGGCGAGCCCTGGGGAGCACATCAGGGTGATCGCCACGCCAACGGCACGTCCCGTGAGATGGAAGTGCAGATCAACGAAGAGGAGAAGGGCGCCGGCAAGCGCGTTGCCAACGAGCGCGATCGGCGGCACGCTGAGAAGATGACCGTCGTCTCCGGTGCAGCGTGCATCCCGCACCCACGTCGCGGGATCGTGTGGGTCGCTCGACTCGGCGTTTGACCCGGGAAATACCGGGGTCCATGCCACGGCTGGCAGGGAGGTCGTCGCCACCGGCGTCGCATCCGCGGGGAACACGCGGCGGCGCAGCATGAGCGCGCGCGCCGTTGCCAGAAGCACGACGACGACGAGAGCGACCGCTCCGGCAACGACGGCACCGTGCTGGCCTCCGAGGAGGCCCAGCGCGACGACGGCAACGAGGCTGTACGCGCCCCCTTCCGCGGCGAGCGTGCGCCGGCGCAGGCGGCGCGCGGCGAGGGCAAACGTGAAGACGGAAGGAAGTCCATAGAGCAGCGGCAGCAGGGCCCAGAGGAGGCTGACGGCTTGTCGCGTGCGCCGTCGTCGGGCGCCGACGGCCGTCAGCTCCGACGCCTCGCGCCTCAAGATCTCGCCAGGCGACCCGAACGGTGGGTCGAGAAGGACGAGACGACGGGCCAGCGCTTGGTGCTCACGGGACCGCTCGCACATTGGGACGCGTTCCTCCCGCCGGCCGGCGCGCCGATTGCCCCGGGCGTGACCCATCTCCACTGTTCCATGGCTTCATCGGCCATTCGGCCGAGGCCCTTTAGCCGGCCGAACGGTGTGGTCGTGAACGGCTACGAGGCCCTCGCGCATTTGCGAGGAAGCGGTCTCGCCCTCACGAGGACGTGGTGGTGACCGTGGGCCTCGCCGGGAACGCCGCGGTGAACTGCGCACCGGGCGGGACGTAGAGGGTCGGCTGCGTGGCCGCCTCGACGCCGACGCCGATGCCGATCGCGGCCAGCACGGTGGCCAGGAGGAGGGCGAAGCCTCGCTCGTCGCGAGCCTAGTGACCGCTGATCGGCATGGTCCTGGACGGTGCGTCGCTGCGGGGGCTCGGCGGGTGGGGCACGAGGCGCAACGTGGTCAGGCGGCGCGCCGGTGCACCGGCAGCGCCTCGCCAGAGGCCGCTCGAGGCTCAGGAGGCAGCACGCCTGCTGGCGTCGAGGATCTGGTGAACCCGCTGGAACGACAGGTTCAGCACGCTGCCGATGTCGCGCATGCTGAGCCCGCGTTCGCGCAGCTCGATGGCGGCGAGGCGCAGGGACTCCTGGGCTTCCCGCTGGGTGGCGTCGAGGCGCTGGCGAGCCTCGTGGGCCTGGGTGACGAGCGGCTCGAGCGATGCGTCGAGCTCGATGTCGACGATGACCTCGATGCCGCCGACGTCCTCCAGGTCGAGCATGAGCGCGATGACGTCGAGCGCCTCGGCAGGGACCTGGTCGAGGCGCTTGGCCTGGCCGTGCGCGCCGGGGATCTCCGGGATGGAGAACGCCCACCACCCGTCCGAGCGCTGCGCCGTGACCCGGTAGGTCGTCATCTCCACCAACCCTCCCCAAGCTCGTCCTCCGTCGCGGCGAGAATCGCCCGCGCGGTCAGCTCGTTGATCTCGCGGTGGCGGGGGATCGCCACCTGAATGCTGGTGCCGAGGCGCCATTTCTCATGGCTGCCCCTCGAGCCCACCTGGACCCAGGCAAGGCCGTTCTCTCGCGCGGCCGAGCGGATCATCCGAAGGAGCTCCGCTCGTCGAACGGAACTCAGTCTAGCCAGATAGACAATGCTCAGTCTAGGTCGAGCGACTTAGCGGGCGGCGGGTGGCGTCAGACTGGGCCATTGCGGCGCTGGCGCCCGGCCCGTGGAGCGCCGCGGGAGCGTTCGTGCCCTGTGGACGGCCGTCGGCCGGGCCGACACCTCGGGCTCGATCAGGTCCTCTGCGTCGTCGAGGCGGTCGCGACCATCCTGAGCGAGACGGGCAACGGCCCCGAGGTCAGCTCGCTGGCGAGCGCCCGGGCCGATGCCTTCGTGAAGGCGCCGGTGATCTGGGCGGTGCCGCCGAAGTTGCGCGCCAGGATCAAGGGGGCCGACACGACGAACCCGTCCACGTCGTTGGCGAGGGGCTCGCGGAAGTGCGAGGCAGCGATGCGGTTGAACTGGCGGCTGCCCGGGGCAGTGAACGTCATCACGACGAGCCATTGCATGGTGGCGTCGCGCTCAGCTCGAGCGCGCCGCACGATGGCCGACGTGGCGACTGCCGGCCCGAGCAGGTAGCGAGGTGCGATCCCACCGGCACCTGACCCGAGAAGGACCGGTTGGCCTGGATGGGCGAGATCGTCGGCCTGCGACGTGCTCGGGTCCTGGGCGAGCGGCGGGTACTCGGCAAGACCCGGCGCATACTGGCTCCCGCCGTTTCCGCTGACGAAGGTCGCGCCGTAGCGATACGCGGGTGGGCAAGCCGGGAGGTGACCCTTCGCAGGTAACGCGCCGCCGGGCGGCGGCACGTACGACGGGGCGCCGCAGAGGACCGGTCGAAGCCACAGCTGACCCGTCGCCCCGAGCACCCGCAGCGTGGATGCATCCGAGCGCAGGTCGGGACCTTGCACAGAGACCCTCAGCGAGCCGTCAGCGACGGCCACCGTGCCCGATGACGGGAGGTCACGAAGGCGCCGCCGCATGACCTGTGCCGCTGCCTCCAAGGTGCGGTCGGGCACCACGCGCACCGCGACGAATCGAGCCGACGCCGTCACCGTCGCCGGGTGGAGCGGCGAGCTTCGAGCGGTCCCCGTCGTCGGCCTCGCGGCGAGCGAGAGCGGCAGGAGGAGGAAGCGCGCTGTGGCCCGCGCAGGTCGACGCCACCTCACCGGTCGCAGCCGCCGTCGTGGCGGACGGGCCAGGGTGACCATCGTGTGCGCATCGTCGCCGGGGCCACCGACGCCGGGGGCGAGCCGGGTGGGAGCTGCCGCCCCCCGCACCGGCGGGGAACGCGCTCGCAACCCGAGCCCACCGGGATCGGAGATCCTTCCGGGCGGCATCGGCCTTCTCGGCCCCTTCGACCGGCCGCCCATCGGCTGCCGTTGGCGCGCCTGGCGGGCAACCTATGGTCCCTTCGGTCGCGGATGGATCGTCTCGCCGCGGTCGAGCATGGCGACGAGCTGCTCGATCCGGCGCGCCCGAGTCTGCGGACGCCGCGCCGTGGTCACCCGGTAGAGCACGGCGTAGCGGTTGGCGGCGTCGAGGCCTTCGAAGGTCGTGCACGCCCGGGGCATTGCCGCCAGGGCGACGGCCAGGTCGTCGGGCACCTCGATGCTGCCGGCGCCGGCGTAGGCGGCATCCCAGGTGCCGTCCGCCTTGGCTCGCTGGACCGTCGCGTAACCGGCGGGGCGCATCCGGCCCTCGTCGACCAGCCGCTCGACGAGCGCCGTGTTGCGTTTCGACCAAGCGCTACCGGGCCGTCGAGGGGTGAACCGCCGACGGAAGGTCGCCTCGTCGCCCCGGGCAAGCTGCCCGTCGACCCAGCCGTGGCAGAGTGCTTCTTCGAGCGCCTGGTCGTACGTCAGCTCGGTCGGGCGCGTCGTCCCTTTCTTGGCCAGCACCAGCCAGACGCCGCCGGAGTCCGCGGCGCGCTCGGACAGCCACTGCCGCCACCCGGCAAGGTCGGGGACCATGAGCTCGGGGAGCTCACTCACGACCAGGCTGTGTGGTTCCTGCCGTGGACCCGGGCCGTCCACTGGCTCGTCGTGCCGGGGCCGACTGGGTGGCCATTTGCTTGCACCCTTTCCGATCGCCCGATCGCCACTCTACGTCGCCACTTCGCCGCCGACAACGACCGCGCTGCACGTCGATCAGAAGGCTCGGGGCAGGCGGTCGGGCTCAGCCGACAGCGAGGTGCAGGGCGTGGTCGGTGGCCGTCTGCAGCACGTAGAGCACGAACGCCGGAACGTCCCAGGCCGTCGTCCACACGCCGGGGGCGGTGCCGTGGGCAGCAGCGTGCCAGTGGCCGGCGATCTCGTGGTACAGGACGACGCAGCCGCCCGCTCGTCCGCTGGCGGCGCCCACCATCGCCGACGCCCAGCCGACATCGGTCGTCTCGACCGGCCACTGGCGCCGGGTGCCGGTGCCAGTGCACCAGCCCGACGGGAGCACCACGGCGGCGAGCGCCCCCAGCATCGCCGGCGGAGCGGTCGTGGCGTGCGGCGCCGGGATCGCCGCTTGGAGCCGCTCGACGACGGCGAGGGGGTAGGCCGTGTGCGTGCCGTAGAAGGACGAGCCGCAGGTCACGAAGCGCCAGCGCCCGGCAACGAGGTGGAGCAGCAGATCGGCGTTGCCCTGCAGCCGCGGGTCCCTGGCGTCGACCTGCCCGAGCCCCCAGCCGTCGCTCGCCAGCTCGACCGGCCATAGGTACTCGTTCGCCAGCGAGAAGCCGCAACGGTGCGCCGCCTCCGCCGCCCGCTCCATCGCGCCCGTCTCAGCCGCCGAGGCCGGGCGGACCTGCACGCCGCTTCCCGCCGCGATCGGCGGGCTGGCGACGAGCGTGCCCCCGAGGATGAGGGTCGTGGCCGCGATCCCGAGCGCCACCTGGCGCCGCACGAGGTGCACGATGCGCCCCCTCTTGCGCGTCGTCGAGACCGTCGTCTTCGCAGGCCAGTCGCGTTCAGCATGCTGCATTGGCTGCGCATCCTCCCCGAGCTCGCCTGCGCGTCTTGCGACAGTACTCGGCAGCGGCCGCCCCGAAGGGCGCCCTCGGGTCGACCCCCACGCCTGGACCTTGCGCCGGGCCGCTCCACGATCCAGCCGGGCTGGAGCGGCAAGCGCGATCGAAGCGGCTCGATCCGTCAGGTAGGTCCCGGGGCCTTCTTCGCGACCGGTACGCCCCACGTGGCCGGCATCGTGATCGGCGCAGTCTCGGTTGTGGTGTCGGCGCTCTTGGGCCTCCTCGCCTACGTGCTGGCCCTGGTCGGCAGCAGGGCGGAGCAGGCGGCCACCGATCCGGCGGGTGCCGGCCGCTAGCTGCCACGAGCTGCCACAACCGGCCGCTAGCCGCCTGCAGCTTCGCTGCGCCGGTCCCGGCAGCCCTCGGGGGCTCCCGGTCCACCGGATGCCGTTCCCAGCCGGACTAGGTGAGGGTCGTGCCGCCCCGGCGGCTCCGCCACCCCGCCGGCCGCTCGTCGCCGAGGTGCGCGATCAGCTCGTCGCGGGCCCGGGCGACCCGGGAGCGGATGGTGCCGGCCGGGCATTCGCACACCTCGGCTGCCTCCTCGCAGGTCAGCCCCAGCACCTGGGTCAGCACGAACGCCGACCGCCGGTCCGGGTCGAGGCGTGCCAGCAGGTCGGCCACCAGCACCTCGCCGGCTGCGTCGGCGGCCAGCGCGGCGCTCCCCGCCGCCGGCACCAGCGCCTGGTCGCGCCGCCGACGGCGCGTCCGGCCGCGCAGTTCGTCCATGCAGGCGCACCGGGCGATCGACAGTAGCCAGGTCCGCGCCGACGCCTCGGCTCGGAAGCGCGGAAGGGCGCGCACGGCGCGCAGGAACGTGTCCTGGGCCAGGTCCGAGGCGCTTGCCTCGTCGACCAGCGAGGCGCACAGCCGCCACACCTGCTCGTAGGCCAGCTCGACCAGTTGGTCGAGCGCCCCGTCGTCGCCCGCCTGCGCCGCTACGGCGAGCCGGGTGAGCGGGTCCACGGCGCTCACGATAGGTCGTCCTCCCCGACGCGCCCTGGGCGGCGGGCCAACCGCCGCCGAATTGCCGGGAGCAGCAGGGACCGCTCGGGCGACTACCTGTCGATGGATTGTGCAACGGCGCGCCGGGTGCTGTCGGCGTCCCTCGACGGCGGCCAGCCGGCGGACAGGCCCGGGGAGCTCGCCGCCCACCTCGACGGCTGCGCCGGCTGCCGGACCTGGCAGGAGGACGCCTACCGTCTCGCCCGCCGCCTCCGCCTCAACCCCCGGCCGGCACCCCGGCCGACCCCGGTGCTGCTCGCTTCGCTCCACGAGGCGCGCCGGCCGCCTGCTCCACGTCGCCTCGCCGGTCGTGTAGGCCTGTTTCGCGCCGGGCTCGTCGCCGCCGCGGCCGCCCAGCTCGCCTGCGCCGGCCCGGCGCTCCTCGCCGGCCACGACCGGTCCGCGCCACCCCACGTCGCCCACGAGCTCGGCGCCCTCGGAGCGGCCGTCGCCATCGGCTTCCTTGTCGCCGCCCGCCGCCCTGCCCGCGCCGTCGGCATGGTCACGCTGGTCGGCGTCGCCGCCCTTCTGCTGGCGGTCACCGCCGGCCTCGACCTGTCGACCGGCCGTACCACCTGGTTGGACGAGGCCCCGCACCTGGTCGTGGTCGCTGGATGGCTGCTCCTCCGCCACCTCGCCGTCCTCGTCGCGCCTACCGCCGACCGTCCGCCGTCGCCGCGCGACCTCGCCCGGCGGCTCTCCTCTGCGCTCGGTCGGGCCCGGGCCATTGCCCGTCGCCGCCACGGCGCCGCCCTCCTTGCCGATCCCGCGCGTCCGGCGGTGGCCGGCGGCCCAGGTCCCGGCGGCAGCGTGCCGACGGCCGCCGCCCCTGTCGCCGCCGGCCCCGCT
>JAKBAA010000040.1 GCA_021809425.1 Actinomycetes bacterium
ATCAAGCAACCCTGAATGAGTGCGGAGCGGCGGTGCGCCCCGAGGAGCAAGCCGATGGCGGCAGTGTTCGTGATCTTCCTGCGGGAGGGCGTCGAGGCGAGCATGATCGTGTCGATCCTGCTCGCCTACCTCGACCGCATCGGGCAGCGGCGCCACTTCCGTGACGTCCTCGCCGGGGTGGGCGCCGCCCTGCTGCTCGCGGCAGGAGGGGGGGTCGCCGCCTACCTGACCATCCGCACCTACGCCGGCTCCCGCGTGCAGACCATCTTCGAGACGGCCACCTACGCCGTCGCCGCCGTGGTGCTCACCGGGATGACCCTGTGGATGGCGAGCCACGCGCGGACGCTGTCGAAGGAGCTGCGCGCCCGCACCGACGCCGCAGTGTCACGCGGCGAGCGGCTCGGGCTGTTCCTGCTCGCCTTCCAGGCCGTCGGCCGCGAGGGGCTGGAGACGGCGGTGTTCACCCTCGCCATCGTCTTCGCCTCGGGGACCCGGGGAGCACTCCTCGGCGGCAGCCTTGGCCTCGCCCTCTCCCTCGTGATCGCCGTCGTCGTCTACCGCCTCGGCCGGCGGATCAACCTGGCGGTCTTCTTCACCACGGTCGGCGCGCTGCTCATCGTGTTCGCCGCCGGGCTCGTGGCCGACACGGTCCAGAACCTGCAGCAGCTCGGGTGGGTCCACGTGCTCGACCGGCCGCTGTGGGACACGAGCCGGCAGCTTTCCGAGTCGTCGGCCCTCGGCGACGTGTTCCACACCTTCGTCGGCTACGCCGCCCGGCCGACGGCGCTGCAGCTCGCCTGCTACCTCGCCTACCTCGCCGCCATCCTCGCCGCCTTCTGGCAGCGCAACCGTCGACACGTGCCGACCGTCACCGCTCCCGCCGCCGCCGTCTCGGCGGCCGCCGGCCGCACCTGACTGGCCGCACCTGACTGGCCGCACCAGGCCGGGAGCGCCGAGCGGGCGGGATCAGGAACGGATCGGCGAGGACGGGACGGCGGCGGGCGGCGAGGCGGCGGGGGGGACGACCGCCGCCGCGGGCGCCGGTGCGGAGGGGATGGGCGGGCGACTGCCGAAGACGCGCTGGGTGGCCACGTAGCCGGCGAGGTCCCCGGGGAGGAGGGGGCGGGCCAGGTAGAAGCCCTGGGCGCGGTCGCAGCCGACGGCGCGCACGGCAGCGAGCTGGGAGGGCGAGTCGATCCCCTCGGCAACGGTCGACAGGCCGAGGGCACCGGCGAGGTAGACGATGCTGCGCAGCAGCGCGGCGCCGACCGGCGAGCCGTGGAGCGCGGCGACGAAGCTGCGGTCGATCTTGAGCGAGTGGACCTTCAGGTCGCGCAGGTACGAGAGCGACGAGTAGCCGGTGCCGAAGTCGTCGAGGGCCACCCCGATGCCGAGGGCGGCGAGCGCCGACAGGCGCTCTTCGGCGACGGCGGCGTCCTCGAGGAAGGCCGACTCGGTGATCTCGAGCACGAGGCACCACGGGGGCGTCCAGGTGTCGGCGAGGACGGCGCGCACGTCGTCGACGATCGCCGGGTCGGCCAGCTGGCGGGTGGACACGTTGACGCTCATGGAGAGGTCCGCCCAGTCGGCGCTCGAGCGACGGAGCACCTGCAGGTCCTCGCAGGCCTGGCGGAGCACGAAGCGGCCGACGTCGCCGATCACGCCGATCTGCTCGGCGAGGGGGACGAACTCCTCGGGGGCGACGAGACCGAGGCGCGGGCTGTCCCAGCGTGCCAGCGCCTCGAACCCGACGAGCGCCTGGGCGCGCAGGTCGAAGATCGGCTGGTACACCACCGACAGCTCGCCCGAGTCGAGGATGTTGCGCAGCGCCTCCTCGACGGCGACGCTGCGGGACATCCGCACGTGCATCGCCCGGTCGAAGCGGACGTACTGGCCCTTGCCGGCGCGCTTGGCCTCGTACATCGCCATGTCGGCCTCGCTCAGCAGGCGGTCGACCGGCGCCGCCGGGCCGGCGTCGTCGGCGACGGCGCCGGGCGTCGTCACGACGAGGCCGAGGCTGGCCCGCACGTCGACCTCACGGCCGTCGACCTGCATCGGGGCGGCGAGCGCCTCGAGCACCCGACCGGCGACGCGCTCGAGGCCGGGCGGGTCGAGGCCGACGACGAGCAGGCCGAACTCGTCCCCCGACAGGCGGGCGAGCGTGTCGACCGGCCGGAGGCAGGACTGGACGCGGCGCGACACGCCCCGCAGCAGGGCGTCGCCGGCGGCGTGGCCGAGGGTGTCGTTGACCCGCTTGAAGTCGTCGAGGTCGAGCAGCATGCACCCGATCGGCGCCGACGGCGGGCCGGCGAGGGCCCGCTCGAGCCGGCCTCGGAACAGCACGCGGTTGGCGAGGCCGGTGAGGTGGTCATGGAGGGCCATCTGGCGCATGCGCGCCTCGCTCGCCGCGAGCAGCTCGTAGCGGCGGGCACCCTCGAAGGCCCGGCTGGTGACCCCGGCGAGCAGCTCGAAGGCCTCCTGGTCGCTTCCCGACAGGGTGCGGGCGGTGGCGCTCCATGCCACGAGCACACCGGCCAGCTCGCCGTCGACGAGCACCGGGCTGCCCACCGCCGTGGCCACGTCGCCGGCGACCTCCTCGGGGATCGGCTCGCCGGCGCCGTCGAGCCCGCCGGGTTGCCCGGGCAGCCAGACGGTGGCACGGCGCTCGCGGACGAGCGCCGTGAGCTCCCGACGGATGTCGACGCTGCCGGGGGCCGCGGCGGGGTCGGCGCCACCGCTGGCGCCGAGGAGCCGTGCGATGTGGCCGTCCTGGTCGAGCAGGACGACGTGGGCATGCTCGAAGCCGAGCTCTCGGGCGGCGACGAGGACGGCGTCGAGGACGGCCGGAGCGTTGGCACCGCTCACCTCGCGGGCGACCGAGGCGACGAGGGCGACCAGCCGGGCCCGGCGGTCGGCCTCGGCGGCGTTGCGGTCCTTGTCGCTCGCGATGGAGGCACCAAGGAGGGTCATGATGACGATCCCGCCGATACGGACGAACAGCTCGGCGAGCGACACCCGGCCGCCGGCCGCCTCGAGGGTGCCGAGGTAGGCGGCGACGGTGACGACCAGCATGACGAGCTGGGCCCGCCACGGGTAGCAGCTCGTGACGAACAGGGCGATGAGGCCGTAGGCGAAGTAGAGGGGGGACGACAGGCCACCGGTCATGAAGACGGCGCAGCTCACGAGCCCGACGTTGAGGAACGACCAGGCGTACACGAGCCAGTAGCCGCGAGCGCCGACGAAGAGCCGCTCGTGGGCCAGGGTCAGCCCGCCCGTGGTGAAGGCGGCCGCCACGATCACGCTCAGGTAGGCGGCCATCCGCACCTGGCCGTGGCCGGGGAGGAACGGGTAGGCGCTGACGAGCGCCATCGTCGCGGCGCTCGACCAGGCGGCGACGCGAACGGCCCGGCGGAGGTCCCTCGAGCCGGCGCGTCCGGCTGTGATCCCGCGCTTCACCACCTCCCGTTACGGCGCCCGGGGGGCCCGAGTTGACCGTTCGGGCACACCTCCGACGGCACGGCGCCGTCAGGTGACCCGGACGATCCGCAGGGTGTCGGTGACCGGCTCGGGCTCGTTCGGTGAGCCGGCGAGCACCACGACGACGTCGCCGGCCTTGGCGTAGCCGGCCGCCACCGTCTCCTGGACGGCGAACCAGACGATGTCGTCGGTGCTGGCCGACTCGCGCACGAGCAGGGCGTCGACGCCCCAGCTGAGGGCGAGCTGGCGCGCCGTGTGGAGCGACGGCGTGGCGGCGACGATCGGCATGGACGGGCGGAACCGCGAGATCATGCGCGCCGTCTCCCCCGAGCGGGTGCAGGCGATGATCGCCGCCGCGTCCTGCTCGAGAGCGGCGCGCCAGCCGGCACCGGTGATCGCGGCGGTGATGCGCGGGGGGGACGACGGGCTTCCGGCGATCTCCTGCACGCCGAGGCCGGCGCCCCAGCTGACGTAGTCGAAGTCGAGCTCCGTGCGCGCCACGATGCGCGCCATCGTCGCCACCGCCCGGACCGGGTCGCGCCCGACGGCCGTCTCGCCGGAGAGCATCACGGCGCTCGACCCGTCGAGGACGGCATTGGCCACGTCGGTCACCTCGGCCCGGGTGGGCACCGGGGCGGCGAGCATCGACTCGAGCATCTGGGTGGCCGTGATGACCGGCCGGCCGAAGCGGACGCCGGAGCGGATGATCCGCTTCTGGTGGTGGGGCACGTCCTCGAGCGGCACCCGCACGCCGAGGTCGCCGCGGGCGACCATGACCGAGTCGCTCACCCCGAGGATGGCGTCGAGGTCGGCGATGGCCTCCGGCGTCTCGATCTTGGCGCACAGCATCGTCGAGGAACCGCCGAGGGCGGCGCGCACGGCGAGCATGTCGGCCGCCGACCGCACGAACGAGACGGCGACGAGGTCGATCCCCTCGCGGACGAGCGCCTCGAGGCGGGACAGGTCGTCGGTGGTGGGGGTCGCCAGCTGGATCCGGCTCGTCGGCACGGTCACCCCGGGGCGCCCCTGCAGCCGTCCCGGGCTCTCCACCTCGGCCCGTGCCCCGTCGCCGGACCGACCGACCACCCGCAGGCTGACACCGCCGTCGCCGAGCGCCACCTGGTCGCCCTCGGCGAGGCCGGCGACGATCTCGTCGAGGCCCACCCCGATGCGCGTCGCCGTGCTCTCGGGACAGGTCGATCCCGGGAGCAGCAGGACCTCGGCGCCCGCCTCGAACAGGACGCCGCCCTCGGCGAAGGCGCTCGTGCGGATCTTCGGGCCGGGCAGGTCGGCGAGGATGGCGGCGGTCGGAGCGGCGGTCCGGATGCGGCGCACCCGCTCGAGCGCCTCGCCGATGCTGCCGTGCGCGAGCGGGACGCGGGCGACGTCCATGCCGGCCTCGGCCATCGCCGCGAGGGTCGCCGGCGAGTCCGAGGCCGGGCCCACCGTGGCGACGATGCGGGTCCGCCGCCGGTCGGCTCGCGGGGTGGCTCGTGCCGCCACCTCCCGCAGGTAGCGCGGACCGGCAGCCGCAGGGCGGGGGGACGGGGCGGGCACGTCGGGATCCATGGCACCAGCATGCCGTAGCGACGGACCGCGGGCCGGGCGATGCGGCCAGGTGATCGCCAGGGGCCCGGTTGCGCCCCCGGCGCGGGCTCAGCCGGCCGGGGGCGCCTCGCCAGCGACGTAGGGGATGGTCTGGGGACCCTCCGGCAGGACACAGCAGCGGGCGCCGGGCCCGGCGGCGCGCAGCGCGTCGGCGACGGCCGCCGACAGGTCCTCGACCGGGTCGAGGTGGGCCCGGCGAAGGTCGTCCGGGGTCACCCCGTCGGTGCGCACCCCGACGCGGGCGACCGCCTGGACCCGCGCCTGCACCTGCACCTGCCACTGGTCGGCCAGCGTGCCGGCGGCGCCGGCGAGCTGGTCGAGGAAGTGGGCGGGCGAGCGCATCGAGGTGACGAGCCGCTCGTAGGCGCTGCCGTCGGGGAACCCGTCGGCGCACCTCGCGGCGACGAGGATGCGCCCGCCCGGTCGCACGACCTGGGCGGCCGCCGCCATCCCCTTCACCGCCTGGTACAGGTTCTGGTCGAGCGGGAAGCCGGCGTTGGTCGTGACGACCACCTCGAAGCGGTCGGCCACCGGCCGCATGGCCGCCGCCCGGGCCGCGCCACAGGCGGCGGCGTGGGCCGTCGAGAGGTCGCCGGCGAAGCAGGCGACGACGCGCTGCTCGGCGTCGAGCACGACGTCACAGCTGTGGTGGACGCCGATCGCCGCGGCCACGGCCCGGACGTCGTCGTGGACCGGGTTGCCCTGGACGATCCCGAAGCTCGCCCGGGGATCGCCGATGTGGCGGGCGTCGTGGAGGGCGTGGATGGTCGCCGTGCCGGCGAGGCCGGGGGCGACGAGCTTCGGGCCGCCGGAGAACCCGGCGAAGAAGTGGGGCTCGACGAAGCCGGTCGTGATCCGGACGTCGGCCTCGGCAAAGCGCCGGTTGACGAGCACCGGGACGCCGCTGCCGGCCGGCGGGCGCTCGACGAGCCCGGCCGGGTCGGCGGCGTCGTGGTTGACCACCTCGAGCCGCTCGAGCAACGGGAGGCCGAGCATGGCCTCGAGCTCGGCGGGGGTGTTGGGCCGGTGCGTCCCGGTGGCGACGAGCACCACGACCTGGTCGTCCGGCACGATCCCGTCGAGCTCGTCGAGGATCGCCTCGAGCATCACCCGGCGGGGCTGGGGCCGGGTGCCGTCGCAGACGGCGATGGCCACCCGGTCGGTCGGGCGGACCCGGTCCCGGAGCCGGGCCGACCCGAGCGGGGTCGCAAGGGCGGCGCGCACGAGGTCGGCCGCCGGGGCCGGGACGGCGCCGTGGAGCGGACGGACGACGACGGCGTCGTCGGGCACCTCGACGTCGAGGCCGTCGGTGCCGTAGGCCAGGTGGACGCGCATCGGCCCCCCCGCTCAGCTCGCCGGGCTGACCGAGCTCATGTTGAACTCGGCGACTCGCAGGGAGGGCATGGCGCTGCGGCGCATCCACTCGCCCCACTCGCGCGACAGCGCCCGCTCGGTCCGCCCGACCTCGACGGCGCGACCGAGCACGTCGAGCGGGCTCTCGTTGAACCGGAAGTTGTTGACCGCGCCGACCACCTCGCCGTCCTCCACCAGGTAGACCCCGTCCCTGGTCAGCCCGGTGAGAAGGAGCGTCGAGACGTCGACCTCCCGCAGGTACCAGAGGCACGTGAGCAGCAGGCCGCGGCGGGTGCCGGCGAC
Source organism: Actinomycetes bacterium (assembly GCA_021809425.1). Classification (GTDB taxonomy): domain Bacteria; phylum Actinomycetota; class Acidimicrobiia; order Acidimicrobiales; family Bog-793; genus JAKBAA01. Next base: position 6,742 of record JAKBAA010000040.1, read on the forward strand.
GAGCTCGTCGAGGCCCGCCGAGGCGCCGTCGAGGGCGAGCACCAGGTTGTCGACCGGCGGGGTGAACGCCGTGCCCGCCCGGGCGGCACCGGCCCGGTGGTAGCGCAGGCGGGACAGCCGGCCGCCGTCGATCCAGCGGGTCGCGCCGAGCGGCGCCCCGTTGTCGAACACCGACACGTCGGCGTCCGAGGCAGCCGTGGCGAGGAACGGGATGCACTCGAGCCCGTCCTCGTTGGGGTCGCTGCGCAGGTCGAACGGCGTCTCGACCAGTCGCTCGCCGAGGCGGGTCCCGCCGGAGGGCGACGAGAACACGTTCCATCCGTCCTCGGCGTCGCGACCGCTCGCCGCTTCTGCCAGGGGGATGACGAGGTCGGCGACGGCGTCGGGCGGAAGGATCACCTCGTAGCGGCCGGCCGGCAGCTCGATGCGGCGGCCCGACCACGCGAGACGCTGCGACAGGCGCGCCGCCACGGCCGCCACGTCGACCTCCTCCATCGAGCCGAGCGAGCGGCCGGCCCACGCCGTGGCGCCGTCGGCGCTACGTGCGGCCAGCTCGAAGGTGCCCGTGGCGTCGACGTGGCGCCGCCGCAGTCCGGTCGAGCTGGCGAGGTAGGTGGTGGTGACCTCGTGGGTGGCGAACCCGGCGAGCACGTCGCCCCGCCGGCGGGCCGCCTCGAAGGCGGCAGCGAGGGCGTCCGCTAGCGGGGCGAAGGCCGCCAGCTCGGTGCGCACCGCCGGCTCGCCGAAGTCGAGGAGCGCCGGCCCCTCGAGCAGCGGCGCCGCGTCCTCGGCGGGCGGGGCGGCCCGGGCGTCGGCCTCGGCGGCCGCCACGAGCTCCTCGACGGCAACGGCGGCACCGCTGGCGCTCGCCGTCCCGACGGCGAGGCCGCCGGCGCTCGGCACGACGCGGGCGACGCTCACGCGCCGGTCGCGCCGCTGGCCGTTGGTCGTCGTCGTGTTGTTGGCGTAGCGCAGCTCGGCCGAGCTGCCGTCCTCGACGAGCACGAGGCAGCGATCGCCCCCAGCGGCGCGAAGTGCCCGCTCGACGAGCTCCTCGGCAGCGGGCAGGGGCCCCGTCTCGGCGCTCACCGGCCGGCCTCCGCTCGTGTGTTGAGCACCCGGACCTGGCGGAACCGGGCGATCGGGCTGCCGTGACCGACCGGCGCCACCTGGCCGGGCTGGCCCTTCCCGCAGTTGAAGGCGCCCGCCAGCAGGTACGTCTGGGGGCCGCCGACGCCGTCGAGGGCCCCCCAGAAGTCGGTCGTGCGCGCCTGGTAGGCGACGTCGCGCACCTGGCCGGCGAGGCGCCCCCGCTCGATGCGGAAGAAGCGCTGGCCGGTGAACTGGAAGTTGTGCCGCTGCATGTCGATCGACCAGCTCTTGTCCCCCACCACGTAGAGCCCGTCCTCGACGCCGTCGCAGAGCGCCTCGAGCCCGGGCCCGCCGGGCGCCGGCTGGAGCGACACGTTCGCCATCCGCTGGATCGGGACGAGCAGGGGCGAGGCGGCGTAGGCACAGCCGTTGGAGCGGCCGAGGCCGGCCTCGGCGGCGATCGACCGGTCGAGCTGGTAGCCGACGAGCGTGCCGTCGCGGACGAGGTCGAACGACTGCGCCTCGACCCCCTCGTCGTCGTAGGCCACCGTGGCGAGCCCGTACGGGGTCGTCCGGTCCCCGGTCACCTGCATCAGCTCGCTTCCGTAGCGGAGGGAGCCGAGCTGGTCGAAGGTGGCGAACGACGTGCCGGCGTAGGCCGCCTCGTAGCCGAGGGCGCGGTCGAGCTCGGTGGCGTGGCCGACCGACTCGTGGATGGTCAGCCAGAGGTTGGTCGGGTCGATCACGAGGTCGTAGGCACCGGGCACCACGCTCGGTGCCCGGAGCTTCTCGGCGAGCAGCTCGGGCATGGCTGCCAGCTCGCCGGCGAAGTCCCAACCGTCCCCCTCCAGGTACTCGTAGCCGCGCGCCGCCGGCGGCGCCAGCGTTCGCATCGTCTCGAGCCGGCCGTCGCCGTCGAGGGCGAGGATCTCGACGATCGGCTGCAGCCGGACCCGCTGCTGGGTGGTGACCGTGCCGGCGAGGTCGGCGAAGTGCTTCTGCTCGCTCACGGCGAGCAACGTGGCGGTCACGTGCTCGACCGGGGCGGTCGAGGCAAGCCGGTCGCTCCAGCCGGCGAGCAGGGCCACACGCTCCGCGAGCGGCACCGCCGTGGCGTCGCGGCCGTAGGGAGCCACCCAGGTGTGCGTCCCGTGCGCCGCCTCGCCGGCGAGCTCGACCCGCCGGGACCCCGCCCGGGCGGCAAGGCGTGCCGCCTCGACCGCCCGGTCGGCGAGCGCCGCCGCCGCGTCGCCGGCGAGCTCGACGGTCGCCGCGAAGCCGACCGACCCGTCGTGGAGCACCCGGAGGCCGACACCGAGCTCGACGTCGTCGCTCGCGTGCTCCACCTGGCCGTCGCGCAACGACAGCGCCTGCGTGCGGATCCGCTCGACGCGCACCTCGGCGTGCCCGGCGCCGAGGGCTGCGGCCCGCTCGAGCGCCGCCGCCGTCAGCTGGCCGAGGGGGAGGGCGTCGAACGCCTCGTCGATGCGGACCACCGGCACAGGCTACGACCGCCGGCGGCGGCCGGCACGCTTGGATCCGCGTCAGCCGGTACCGTGCAGCCGATGCCGCCACCATCTGCACCGGCGCGTCCGGTGCCGGGGCCTCCGGTGCCGCTTCGCCGCAGCGCCGCCGTCTGGGCCGTGCGGGCCACCGCGGCCCTGTCCCGCCGGCTCCACCTCGGCAGCGGCTCGACCGTCGGCGGGCGCGTCGGCCTCGCCGTCGACCCCGGCCTCCTTGCTGCGGCCGGCGCCGGCCGCGCCGTGGCGCTCGTGAGCGGCACCAACGGCAAGACCACCACCACCCGGCTGCTCGCCGCAGCCCTCGGCCGTGCCCTCCCCGGGGACGGGCCGGCGACCGTGGCCACCTCGCCGGCCGGTGCCAACCTCCCGCCCGGGCTCGTCACGGCGCTGCTCGCCGAGCCCGCCGCCGGCCGCGCCGCGCTGGAGGTCGACGAGAGCTACCTCGGAGCGGCCGCCGACGCGCTCCGGCCGGCGGCCGTCGTGCTGCTCAACCTCTCACGCGACCAGCTCGATCGGGTGAGCGAGGTCCGCCATGTGGCCAACCGGTGGCGCGCCGCCCTCGTCCGCTGCCCGGGGGTGGTGGTGGCGAACGCCGACGACCCGCTCGTCGTCTGGGCCGCCGGCGCCGCCCCCCGCGTCGTCTTCGTCGGCGCCGGTGGACGTTGGCGTGCCGACGCCTACCACTGCCCGTCCTGCGACGCCCGCCTCGCCTTCGCCGCCGGCGCGCCCGGCTGGTCGTGCACCTGCGGCTTCGCACGGCCCGCCACCGCCGTCGAGCTGGACGGCGACCGCCTGGTCGGTGCAGCCGAGGCGGTGGAGCTCCGCCTCTCGCTCCCGGGCCGCTTCAACCGGGCGAACGCCGCCCTCGCTGCGGTCGCCGCCGGCGTCCTCGGCGTGCCCCTCGCCGAGGCGGTCGACGCCATGCGCTCGGTCACCGACGTCGCCGGCCGCTTCGCCACGTTCCCCCTCGGCAGGACCGCCGTCCGGCTGCTGCTCGCCAAGAACCCGGCCGGCTTCGACGAGCTGCTCGGCCTCGTCGCCGGTGGCACCGGACCGGTGGCTGTGGCCGTCAACGCGCGCGACGCCGACGGCCACGACCCGTCGTGGCTGTGGGACGTACCCTTCGAGCGCCTCGCCCACCGCTACGTCGTCGCCGGCGGCGAGCGCCGCCTCGACCTGTCGGTGCGTCTGCGCCATGCCGGCGTGGCCCACGAGGCCTCCGGGGACGTCCTCGCCACCCTCGAGCAGCTCGGCCCGCAGGCCGCCGGCCCGCTGGACGTCATCGCCAACTACACCGCCTTCCAGGAGCTGCGCCGCCAGCTCGCCCGCGCTGCCCGGTCACGCGCCGGCACCACCCCCGCCACGCCCCCCGCGGCGGGACCGGAACCGGACCGACCGGCACCGGACGGCGTGGCGGCACGGGTGGCACCGGACCGACCGGCACCGGACGGCGTGGCGGCACGGGTGGCACCGGACCGACCGGCACCGGACGGCGTGGCGGCACGGGCGGCACTCGGGGGGCGCCCACGGCCGAGCGTGCTGCGGGTGGTCGTGGTGCACCCCGACCTGCTCGGCACGTACGGCGACGGCGGCAACGGGCTCGTGCTCGCCAACCGGGCCCGCTGGCGGGGCATCGAGGCGGAGCTCGTCCTCGCGCCGTCCGACCGGCCGCTGCCAGCCACCGGGGACCTCTACTGCCTTGGTGGTGGCGAGGACGGACCCCAGGCGCGCGCCACCGAGGTCCTCGCCGGCGGCTCGCTCGCCCGGGCGATCGACAGCGGGGCGACCGTCCTCGCGGTGTGCGCCGGCTTCCAGATCCTCGGGACGGCCTTCCCGGGCGCCGACGGGGCGCCGCGCGCCGGGCTCGGCCTGCTCGATGTGGAGAGCGTGCGCACGAGCGAGGCCCGCGCCGTCGGCGAGCTCCTCGTCGACCCACCGACCGGACCGCTCGGGGACCTCGGTGGCCCCGGCGGGCTCACCGGCTTCGAGAACCACGCCGCACGAACCCGCCTCGGACCCGCAGCCGCCCCGCTCGGGACGGTCCGCCACGGCGTCGGGAACGGCGGCGGGACGGACGGCGCGCTCCAGGGCCGGGTCGTCGGGACGTACCTCCACGGACCCATCCTCGCCCGCAACGCGGCGCTGGCCGACGCGCTCCTCCGCCTCGCAACGGGTGCGACGCTGGCACCGCTCGACGACGAGGAGGAGGCCGCCCTCCATGCGATGCGCCTCGCGGCGCTCCGGTCGCCCTCACGGCGCCGTGCGCGGGTAGTCTGACCCCGTGGATGCCACGACGGGCATCGGCGACCCGCTCGTGGCGAGGGCGCCGAGCAAGGTGCTCGCCCGCGCTCGCGCCTACGTGGCGCTGACGAAGCCGCGCATCATCGAGCTCTTGCTCATCACGACCGTGCCGACGATGTTCGTCGCCTCGAAGCACCTGCCGTCGGCCGTGCTGGTCGTGCTCACGATCCTCGGCGGCGCCCTGGCGGCCGGCGGGGCGAACGCCCTCAACATGGTGTACGACCGTGACATCGACGCCGTGATGGAGCGGACCAAGGGTCGGCCGCTCGTCACCGGGGCCGTCACGCCGGTCGAGGCGGTCCTGTTCGCCATCCTCCTCGAGCTCGGCTCGTTCCTGCTGCTGTGGCGCACCGTCAACCTGCTCTCGGCGGTGCTCGCCGTGTCCGCCACCGCGTTCTACGTGGGCATCTACACGATGCTCCTGAAGCGGCACTCGTCCCAGAACATCGTCATCGGCGGGGCGGCGGGTGCCGTCCCGGTCCTCGTGGCCTGGAGCGCGGTCACCGACCACCTGGGGCTGGCGCCGATCCTCATGTTCGGGATCATCTTCCTGTGGACCCCGCCCCACTTCTGGGCGCTCGCCGTCCGCTACCGCGACGACTACCGCAACGCGCACGTGCCGATGCTGCCGGCCATCGCCGACATGGCCAAGGTCGTCCGCCAGATCGTCGCCTACACCGTCGCCCTCGTCGCCGTGTCGCTGGCCCTCGGGCCGGTGGCCCATCTCGGGCTCGTCTACGACGCCGTGGCCGCCGTGCTCGGTGCCGCCTTCATCTGGCGAGCGATCCGCCTCGGCTCCGACCCGAGCCCGAAGCGGGCCATGCGCCTGTTCGGGTTCTCGATCTCCTACCTCACGCTGCTGTTCGTGGCGATGGGCGTCGACGCCGTTGTCCGCCACCCCTGACGAGGCGACGCACGCTGCCGCCGACGGCGTCGAGCTCGACCTCTCCGCTCGGATCGCACGCGCGGCGGCGTTGCAGCAACCGGGGCGGCGGCTCTCGCGCAACGCCGTGCTCGCGATGGTCGTCGGCTTCACCCTTGTCGGCGTCACTGCCGGGGTCGCCGACAACTTCCTGAACGCCCACGTCGGCGGCACGGGCCCCACCGGCACCTCGCCGCTTCCCGCCGCCACGCCCACGCCCGCCCCGGCGGCCGCCGCCGGCACCCCCCGGCTGTCGGTCCCGACGGCCAGCACGCTCGCCACGCCGAGCCCTCACGGCCTCGCCGGCCTCCTCGGGCTGGTGGACGCGCGCGGACCCGCCCCGGCGTTCCAGCTGGTCGACCAGCACCGGCGGATCGTCAGCCTGGCCGGCCTGCGCGGCCAGGCGGTCGTCCTCAGCTTCTTCGACGCCGACTGCCACGACATCTGCCCGGTGCTTGCCACCGAGCTGCGCCTGGCCGCGCACGACCTCGGCGCAGCTGCCACGGGGGTGACCTTCCTCACGGTCAACAGCGACCCCCTCCGGACCGGCACCGCCGCCGCCGCCGAGGGGGCTCGTGCCAGTGGGCTCGGCGGGTCGGCCGGCCTGGCGCGATGGCACTTCCTGAGCGGCACCCTCGGCCAGCTCGACGCCGTCTGGGCCAGCTACGGGATCACCGTCGACGTCCGGCGAGCGACCGGCACCGTGAGCCACAACGACACCCTGTGGTTCATCCGGCCCTCGGGCACCGTCGCCTACGAGGCCACCCCGTTCGCCGACGAGCAACGCGGCACCGGCACCTTCCACCTCGCGGCGGCCACCGAGCGTCGCTACGCCGCCGGCATCGCCCGCTACGCGCGCCGCCTCCTCCCGACCCCCGTCCCGACCGGCGCGTCCCGAGCCTCCGGAGCAGCAGGATGACGAGCACCGACACCAACCCGACGGGCACGCCCGGCACCCCCTCTCCCCTGCGCACCGGCCGGGGCGACCCCACCGGCGGCAACGGCAACGGCCCCGGCTACGGCGGGCGCCCGCGACGACCCTCCGGGGCACGCCCGCCGTTCTGGCGGCGGCGCCCGTTCCTGCTGGGCGTCGGTGTCGTCCTCGTCGTCGGCGTGGCGGTCGTCACGGACATCCCGCTGTCCTCCACACCTGCCACCCGCATCACCGACGCCACCGCCACCCTCAAGGTGATCGCCGCCGACGTCGCCGACTGCAGTGCCGCCCTCGACGACACCATGACCATCTACCAGAAGATCGCCGCCGGAACCCTCACGAAGGCCCAGCGTGCCGAGTCACCGGGCATCCTCGCCCAGGACGCCGCCAACGGCTGCTCGTACACCAACCAGAACATCGTCGACCTGGCGAGCCTCGGCCTGCCCCAGGTGAGCATCGGCAAGAACCTGAGCCACATCGCCGGCCGCGCCCTCGCCTGGGCCGACCCGGACGGGCTGAAGATCATCTACGACGTGACCACCCTGCTGCAGCATCCGCACCAGGCAAAGGCCAACGCCGACCTCCGGGCCCAGGTCCGCCAGCTCATGGTCGACCGCAACGCCGCCCTCGCCGACGAGCACCAGCTCGCCACCGAGCTCGGTGGCCGCCTGCCCTCGCTCGGCATGCAGGCGATCCACCTGTAGAGCTGAGCGGCCCGCTTCTCAGGCGGCAGGCCCGCCGCCCCGCTCCGCACGGACGAGCGCCCGGAGCTCCATGTCCGGGTCCTCGCCCCCGCGGAGCCACCGCAGGATGTTGGCCAGCTCGTAGGGGATGAACACCCAGAAGGCGATGAACCAGAGCACGCCCGCCGTCAGCTCCTGGTCGGCGATCAGGCTGAGCCCGAGCCCGGGGTGGTAGCGATAGGCGTCGAACCACTGCGACCGGGAGAACCCGAGCAGGAACGACATGATCCAGCACGCCCACATCGGCAGCGCCGCCAGCACGACCCGCCGGGAGCGCGGCGAGCGGGGCTCGAGCGGCGGAGACCGGAGCAGCTCCAGCCAGCTGGCCACGCCCGTCGCGACGAGCGTCACGGCCTCCACGGCGACGAGCCACCGGTGGCGGGCCAGGGCGTCCACGGCCGCCGGGATCCGCCAGGCGAACACGGCAGCCACCGCTGGAAGCACCCAGCACACCGACCGCAGCTGCCCCCGGTGGCGCAGGCGAGCGAACGCCATCCGTTCGACGGCAGAACCGTCCGCGCGTGCGGCCTGCGCCCGACGCCACGACCACGGCGCCGCCAGCACCACGAGCGGCGGGACGACGAAGGCGAGCAGGCAGAACTGCACGCCCTGCCAGACAGCCTCGCGGCCGGTCGCCGGCGCCAGAGGCGGGGCCACGGCGAGCACCAGCACGACGAGGGCGGCCAATCCGAGCCAACGCCGCTGGCCGGCGCCCGGCCCGATCGCCGACTCGTCGACCGGACCGTCCGCCAGGATCGCCGCGCCAGGGGGGCGGCGTCGGCCCCCGGACACCGCGCTGCTCAGCGCGTCGGTCGGCGGCGCTGGAAGAAGCCCCAGAGCACGATCACCGCCAGCATCCCGACCGGGATGGCGAACGTGAGCGACTGCGGACCCACGAATCCCTGCGCCGTCGCGGCGAGCACGTTGGCATCCATCAGCTCGAAGCCCCCTTCACGTGGCCTACGCGGGTGTCCATCACCGTCTCCCTACCCTGCCAGACGCCGGCAGGTCACACGATCGCGTAGAAGAAGATCCAGAAGAGCAGGTTCACGAGCGCCACGAAGCCGAGGAAGTAGGTGACGCTCTCCAGGTTCGCCCGCCAGAGGCGAGCGGCCGGCTGGGTCGACGTATAGAGCCCGCCGTCCTCGGCCACGGCGCGACGCAGGCGGAGCGTCCGGGCAAGGAGCGTCTCGAGCCAATAGGCGGTGATCAGGAGCGTGGCGATGTTCATGCCGGCCCAGGCGATGAACAACGACGAGTAGCCGCTGCTGCCCGGGGCGAACCCCAGCCGCGTCAGCTCCCAGATCTGGACGGCGAGCGCGAACAGCAGCCCGCCGACCGACGCCCAGCCGGCGACCTCCCAGTCCGCCGTCATCCCCTTCCGGAGGCGGTAGGTCCCGAAGACGTTGATCGAAGCGCAGGCAAGCACCACCGCCATGATCAAGGCGCCGAGGTCCTGTGGCGCCGAGATGTTGTGCGGCCGCCACAGGTTCAGGTCGTTGGCCGACCGCAGGTAGAAGTAGGCGAACCCGAGACCGACGTAGAAGAACGCCCCGATCCCGACGAGCAGCTTTCCCGCCGTCCACGTGGCGCCCTCGGCGGAGCGCAGCTCGTAGGCGAGCTCGTCTGCCGACTCGTTGGCGAGCGGCGCCTCCATGCGGGTGCTGGCTGCGTCAGCCATTGGAACCTCCGGGGTCGGTGCCCTCGATACCGGGCTCACCTGGCATGTCCACGCTCCCCACCGCCCCGGCCGCAACGGGCACGAGGCCCCCGCCAAGGTCGGCAACCGGCAGCGGGTCCTGCTCGTCGTAGTGGTACGGGTCCGACAGGATCACCGGGATCCGCTCGAAGTTGAAGAACGGCACCGGCGTCGGCGTCTGCCACTCGAGGCCGAGCGAGCCCCACGGGTTGGCCGGGGCCTTCTTCGGTGCGATGTAGATCGACCACACGAAGTTGGCGATGAAGATCAGGAAGGACGCCCCGAGGAGGAACGCGCCGACCGAGGAGACGTCGTTCCACACCTGCAGGTTGTGGGCGTACTCGAACACCCGGCGCGGCATCCCGAGGATCCCGACGAAGAACAGCGGGAAGAAGGTCAGGTTGAAGAACACGAACATGCACCAGAAGTGGATCTGGCCCAGGCGCTTGTTCAGCATCTTGCCGCTGATCTTCGGGATCCAGTAGTAGATGCCGGCGAAGAAGGCGAACATCAGCCCGCCCATGATCGTGTAGTGGAAGTGCGCCATCACGAAGAAGCTTCCGTGCAGCGTCACATCCGCCGGGACATCCGACACGAACACACCGGAGATCCCGCCGAACAGGAAGTTGAAGTACAGCGCGAGGCAGAACAGCATCGGCACCTCGAGCCGTATCTTCGATCTCCACAGGGTGCCGAGACCGACGAGATAGATGAAGCCCGTCGGGATCGAGATCAGCTCGGTCGTCAGCATGAACAGTGGGCGCATGTCCGGATTGATGCCGCTGTCGAACAGGTGGTGCTGCCAGACGAAGAACGAGAGCAGCGCCACGCCGAACATCCCCGCTGCGCCGACCCGGTAGGCGAACAGCGGCCTTCTCGTGAACACCGGTAGCAGCTCGGCGACGATCCCGAACCCGGGGATCGCCATGATGTACACCTCGGGATGGCCGAAGAACCAGAACAGGTTCTCCCAGAGGAAGTTCGATCCGCCGTGCTCGTCGACGTAGATGCTCGTCAGCACGGTTCGGTCCAGGATGCCGAAGTAGCAGGCGGTCGCCAGCAGCGGCGTGGCGAGGGTCAGCAAGGACGACACCGCGAGCAGCGACCAGGCAAAGATCGGCACCCGGTTCCAGGTCATCCCCGGCGCTCGGTAGTTGATGATCGTGACGGCCACGTTGAAGCCGGCGCAGATCATCCCGGTGCCGATCACGATGAAGCCGACCAGGTACGAGTCCATGCCGGCCGTCGCCTGCGTCTGCAGCGGGGCGTAGCCGGTCCATCCGGTCGGGAACCCTCCGAGGGGGATGGCCGTCAGGATGACGAGGTAGCCCGCCATGAACATCCAGAACGAGAAGGCCTCGACGCGGGGGAACGCCATCTTGCGCGACCCGATGAGCAGCGGGGTGAGGTAGTTGCCGAGCGGACCGATGATGACGGAGGTCGCCATCATCATCATCATCGAGCCGTGCTCGCTGACGATCGCGATGTAGGTCCCGGGGCCGAAGTAGTGGTTCGTCGGGTTCAGCAGCTCGGTCCGGATGGCCATCGCCCAGAGGCCGCCGGTGAAGAAGAACAGCAGGACGCCGATCATGTACTGGAACCCGACCACCTTGTGGTCGAGGTTGTACTTGAAGAACCGCGTCCAGCCGACCTCCGGCGCCTCGGGCGCCGGCGCCCGGCCGATGATCTTGGCCAGGGGGTAGTTGAACGCGCCGATGCCGGCGAGCCACCCGACCACCCCGAACACGAGCGCCAGCACGATGGCGATGTCATTCTCGCCGTTGCTCTGCGGGTTCGGGTAGCCGGCGGCGATGACGTTGCCGATCCAGTGGCCGAACGCGTATCCGGCGACCGCACCGATGACCGCGGTGCCGAGGTGCTGGCTCATCCAGGCCGGGCGGGACGACGTCTGCGGTGCCGGCGGCTCGTTGCCCGAACGACCGACGTCATCGAGGGTCTTACTGATGCCGATCGCCATCGCCTTCAGCACGCTCCCGTCTTGGTTCGCATTCCCCCGTCACCCGCGCTCCGCTGGAAGAGCCCGGTCCCTTCCACACGGCAACCGGCCTGCCGGAACCGCGTTCGCTGCTCACCGCTCGAGGTGCGCACCTCAGCCCGCCCGGGGCTTGGAGGCCTGAGCCGGGGAGACGGTCGCCGCCCCGTAGACCTGCACCTTGCTGTAGGTGGCGTTCGTCCCGTAGTAGCTGCCCCCGGCGCCGTTCGCCGACGGGCTGTAGAACCAGGCGAACGGCGGGAGGAGCTTCGTGTTCGCAGCCAGCTTGTGCTCGGTGGTGAGCGCCCACGTGTTGAAGCCGGACTTGGTCATCACCTGGCCGTAGTTGTACATGGCCCCGTGCCAGATGCCGCAGAGCTCGTCGCAGCGGACGACGAAGCGGCCCAGCTGCTCGGCGGTGGTGAAGGCGACGTTGTCCGACTGCGGGTTGGCGTCGGCCTTCACGCCCAGCTGGTACGCCCAGAAATCGTGGATGACGTCCAGCGAGGTCACATGGAACGCCACCGGCGTGTGCTCCGGGATGACCAGCTGATCGGTCTCGAAGCCGCCGTAGGTCGGGTAGCGGTAGGTGAACTTCCATTGCTGGGCGATGACCTGGATCGGCAGGACCGTCTTCGACGCCGGCGTCCAGATCGGCGCCGGGCCCTCGCCGCCGCCTGCGCCCGCAGGGAGGATGAGCTCGATGGTCCCGAAGGTGAACAGCCCGAGCGTCAGGCAGGTGGTGATGCCGATCCACGCCGCCTGCACCCGGGTGGACTGGCGCGCCGTCACCTGCGCCGGTGGCTCGAAGGAGGCGGGGCGCCCGTCGCGCCAGACGACCACGGCGTAGACGATGTAGCCGATGACGCCCACCACAACCGGGATGGCGGCCAGGAACAGCACCTTGATGTCGAACTGCTGGCTCCCCGCCGAGCTCGTCATGCGGCCCGGGGGCAGGTGCGGGCCGACGAGGAACCCGAAGAGCAGGTCGAAGACCACGCTCAGGGTGATCCAGCCGCCGACGATCCGCTTGCCGTGCGGCGCCACCCGCCCGCCGCTCGTTCGCTGGCCGCTGGCCATCAGTCCACCACCTTCAGGAAGCCGCCCATGTACCCGATCGTCTGCATCGGCCCGCCGTTGCCGTACAGGTAGCTCAACCCGCACGGCACGAAGCACTGCCAGCGGTACTGACCGACGCCGGGGGTGGTGAAGCTGAACTTCACCTCGTTGTGCGGCCACTGGTTGGGCAGGCATGGCGCCGCGCTGCAGATCTTGTTGCCGCTCACCCCGGCAAGCGGCACGTTGATGCCGAGGCTCGGCACCGAGAACGTGTGCCCGACGCCGGAGCCGGCGTTCGAGTTGACCAGGCGGATCGTCTTGCCGTTCAGCGTCGCCGTCCCGCCGTCGGTCCCGTAGACCTGGCCGACCTGCTGGTTGCGCAGCGGGCTGCCCGAGTCGTACTGGTAGATGGTGACATCGATCTTCGTGTGGGCCGGCAGGTTCCACAGCGTGGACTGCACCCACTGCCCGTTCGGCGCCTTGACCAGATAGGACACCCACTGGGGGTGCACCCCGTAGCCGACGCTCCCGACCGTCTCCACCGTCAGGTGGACCGGCTGGCCGGGCTGGTGCCCGGCCGCGAGGTCGACGGTCGGCGGCTCGGTCCGGAGGAAGGACATCGCCGTGAAGACGACCAACCCGACTGCGAGCGCGAACAACGAGAAGACGATGCCGAGCTTGCCCGCTCGCGACACTTCCTGCCCCCTCTTCCGTCTGCCCACGGTGATGAAGGTGGCGGGATGGGCCCGCCAACTCCGTGCTGCATGGTACGGCGGCGCGGCCGCCCCTTCAAGGATCAATCGATCTTGCCCGTGGCCGCCGTCGCCCATTCCATCCCGCAACGGGGGTTGCGCCTCACCTGCTCCGGGAGCCGGCACCGGACGGCCCAGCACGGGACGGCCCGGCACGCGGCGGCCCGGTGTCAGCCGCGGACGAAGCCGCGAACGCTCTCGGCGATCAGCTGCACGGCGATGGCGGCGAGGAGCAGGCCGAACAGGCGGGTCAGCAGGTGGATGCCACCGGGCCGGAGCAGCCGCAGCAGGGCGATCGAGAAGCGGAGGGACAGGTAGAGCAGCACGAGCACGGCCGCCAGCGCGAGCGCGATGGCTAGGGCGTCGGTGAAGCCGTGGGCCTCCCTCGAGAACACGATGGTCGCCACGATGGCGCCCGGCCCGGCGATGAGAGGCGTGCCGAGCGGGACGAGCGCGACGTTGACCTCGCTCACGGCCTCCGGCTCGCCGTTGCGTCCGGTCAGGAGCTCGAGGGCAACAAGTAGAAGGAGCAGCCCGCCGGCGCCGCGCAGCGCCGACAGGGTGATCCCGAGGTAGGCCAGGATCTGCTGGCCGAACACGGCGAACAGGCCGATCACCGCGCCGGCGACGGCGACCGCCTGCCAGGCCAGCCGGCGGCGCTGCGCCGGGCTGCGGTGGCCGGCGAGCGCGAGGAACGCCGGCACCGTCCCGAGCGGGTCCATGATCACGAGCAGGGTCACGAAGACCCCGACGAAGAACCGCACCGGGTCAGCCCTCCGCCCGGCGGCCCGCGCCGCCCCGCCTCGCAGGGGGCGTTACGCAAGCACTCCGAAGCTCCACAGCTCGCCTCCTTCGCGTGCCCTCCATGGTGCTCGATCCGAAGGACCTGCTGGGCGACCCGGCCGACCCCCGCGGCCCAGGCCTCCCCGGGGCGCCGATCCCCGGGAGACCGCAGTCGCCCGACCGTGCCGTGCCCACGCTGGCCCGCGACCGGATGCTCCGGCGGCTCCGGCACCTCAGCCGCGCCACCTACCTCGCCGCTGCCGCTGCCGTGGTCGCTGCGAGCACCGCCATCGGCGCCGCCCTGCCCGGCGCGGGGGCGGCGACCTCGTCGCCGGTCGCCTCGACGGGGCCGTCGTAGGCCGATGGGCACCCCGACTCCCCCGCCGGGCACCGGCCCCGGTGCGAGCTCCTCGTGGGGCCGCCTCCCGCATGCCTCCGGCGCCGGTGTCGCCACCCGTCACGCCATCGGCACCGACATCCGCCTGGTGGTGGCCGACGCCACCGCCCTTGGCGTGGCCGAGGCCGTCGTGGACACGGTGATCGACCGGGTCGACGAGCTGGCCAGCCGCTTTCGCGCCGACTCCGAGCTGTCCCGGCTCAACGCCCTGGCGATCGGTGGCGGCACGTTCCTGCTGTCGCCGGAGCTGCGCGAGCACCTCGCCGCTGCGCTGGCCGGGGCGAGGTGGAGCAGCGGGCTGCTGGACCCGACGATCGGCGACGCCCTCGTCGGTGCCGGGTACGACCGCGACCTCGACGAGGTCCCCCCGGACGACGCGCGCCCAGCACGGGCCGGGCTCGTCCCGGGCTGGCGAGCGGCCGAGCTGCGCGGCGCGCTGCTCGAGGTCGGTCCCGGCACCCAGCTGGACCTCGGCGCCACGGCGAAGGCGCTGGCGACGGGGCGGCGCGGTGCAGCACCACCTGATCGACCCGGCGACCGGCGCCCCGGCGACGGGCCCGTACCGGACCGTGACGGTCGCCGCCCCGACGTGCCTCGAGGCCAACATCGCCTCGACCGCCGCCCTCGAGGACGGTCGCTACCAGGTCGAGGGGCGAACGGGACCGACACGGGCCGCCACCCCGCCGCCGCGGCAGCTGCCGCGCCTGCTGCCGCCGCGGGACGCGCCCGATGTCGCAACCCCTCGCCGCCCACCAGGCCCGCCACGGTGCCGTCCCGGTGCCCCGCCCGGGCGAGCTCGACGCGCTCGTCGAGCAGGTGCAGCGCTCCGGCCTCACCGGGCGCGGCGGTGGTGGCTACCCGACCGGGCGCAAGCTCGCCGCCGTCGTCGCCGGGGCGCTCGGCGCCGAGCGTGTGGTCGTCGCCGGGGAGGAGAGCGCGCTCGTCTCCTTCGTCCGCGGACGGGCCGCCCTTCCGACCACCAAGCCGCCGCGACCGGCCGAGCGGGGCGTCGGCGGGCGACCCACCTTCGTGTCCAACGCGGAGACCTTTTCCCACCTGGCGCTCGTCGCCCGCCACGGCGCCCGTTGGTTTCGTGGGCTCGGCACCGACGAGGAGCCCGGAAGCGTCCTCGTCACCGCTCGGGGGGCCGTCGCCCGCCCGGGGGTCTACGAGGCCGAGCTCGGCACGCCGCTCACACCCCTGCTCGCCGGCGCCGGAGGGGCGACCGAGCCGATCCAGCACTTCCTCGTCGGAGGGTTCGGGGGGTCGTTCGTGGACGCCGCAGCCGCCGCCCGGCGGGCGTGGTCCCGCGCCGGGCTCGCCCCGGTCGCCGCCGCCCCGGACGCAGGGCTGCTGCTCGCCGTCCCGGCACGCGCCGTTCCGGCGGCGCTCGTGCCGGCGGCACGGCGTGCCGTGGCGGCCCGCCCGGTGCTGGCGCTCCGCCTCGTGCGCGAGGAGGCGGCCACCACGATGCCACGGGCCGGGCGCGCCCCGGCGCCCTAGCCCGAGGTCGACGCCGCCCCGCTCGTCCCGGCAGCCGACACCGCCGCGGCCGGGCCGAACGTGCACGTGCCGGGGGGCGCCGTCGAGACGCACGCCGTCGGCGGGGTGACCATGGTCGGCGCGAGCCGGACGGCGAGCGAGTAGGGCGGGACGAGGTCGACGCCGGCGGGCTGCCGGAGGTAGCCGGGAGCCGTGCCCGGCACGCCGGTGTGGCCGTACTGCCAGACGATCCGGTCGGTGCGCGGGTCGATCACCACCACGCGGTCGTTCCCGTCGTCGGTGCACAGCACGTCGCCGTTGGTCGGGACCGGGACGCACAACGACGGCTGGTCGAGCATGCCGGGCCCGCTCGCCGGGCCGTAGCGCCACAGCAGCGTTCCCTGCGCGTCCAGCTCGACCGCCTGACCGGGGCGCGTGGCGTCTGCCGTCAGGTAACGGCCGGGTGCCACCTCGTTGGTGCCCGACGGGTCGCGCACGCCCGGCGGGTGGGTCGACCAGCGCACCTGTCCGGACGGCGTCAGCTCGTCGACCCAGTCGCCGTTGGTCTCCGTCACGAGCAGATCGCCGTCACGGAGCGGGAAGGCGCCGTTGGGGCTGCCGAACCGCTCGGGAGGGGCGTGGTAGCAGTAGGGCGTGTCCACCCCGATGCGGGCGACCGGGACGGCATCGCCCGGCTTCAGGAACACGATGCTGCAGTTCTTGATGTCGGCCGCCACCACGTCGCCGTCCGGCAGCACCATGGCGTCGTCCGGGTTGGCCAGATGGCCCGGGCCGCCTCCGGACGACCCGGGGGTGCCGTAGCGCCACAGGATGCGGTGGGTGGCCACGTCGATCACGGTCACCACCTGGTCGCCCTCCTCGGTGGCGACGATCTCCTTGCCGCTCGGCGAGAAGAAGGCGCCGTTGGGGATGCCGAAGGTCTGCCCCGGCGCCAGGTCTCCCGGGCGCGGGAAGCGCCAGACGACCTGCCCGGTCGGGCTCACGACGAGCAGCCGGCCGTTCGACCGGTCGGCGATGAGCACGTCCGCCGGGAGCGCCGAGGGGTCGGAGCCGGCCGCGAGGTTCGGGCCGGGCGATGCGCCGGCTCGGGGCGACGCGAACACCACCGTCCCGGCGCGCACCGAGGTCGCCGGCGTCGGGGCGCTCCGCCGCGCCACGGTCGACCCGGTCGGGTGCGCCGCCGGCGGGCGCGACGGACGGGACGCCCGGGACGCCCGGCCGTTGCCGGCGCTCAGCCCGAGGACCGTCCCGACGACGGCGGCCACGAGGACGACGAGCACGCCGAACAGCGTCGAGGTTCGTCGGGGCATCCATCGATGCTAGGCGCCGGCCGGCCCCCTCCCGCCACACGGAGGACCTGCGGCAGCGGGCGTGCAACGGCACGCGAGAAGCCCGCCGGCCCGCGCTCGCGGGACCGGCGGGCTGACGTGGAAGCCGCCCGCACCCGTGGCGGTAGCTGCGGCCGGTCCACGCGTTGCCGGGCGGCCACGACGCTCCCTCGTCCCCCGCCCGTCTCGCCGTCATTCTGCGCCGCGGCTGTGGCGCCGTCGTCAGCGATCGGTGAGCGAAGTGTGAGGCTCGCCGCCCCGCCACGTCGGGTCGAGCTGGCGAAGGAACAGCTCGCAGCGCTCGGCCTCGTCCGTCTCGCCGAGCGCCCGCGCGAGGTGGGCGAGCGCCTGGAGCGACCGGAGGAAGCCGAGGTTCGACGGGTGGGCGAAGCGGACGTAGCCGGTCCCCCGCCAGCCGTTGGCACGCAGCGCGTCCAGTCCCCGGTGGTACCCGACGCGGGCGTAGGCGTAGGCCTCGACCGGGTCCCGTGCCGACTCGCTCAGGCCGGCCCAGGCCTCGAGGTAGGTCGGGTGCCGGCCGGCCACGGCCGCGAGCGCCCCTCGACGCCGCTCGGGCGGCTCCGCCTCGGCGGCCGCCAGCGCGACCTGCCAGTCGTCCGGGGCCGGGGGCAGCACGGTGTCCGCGGGGCCGCGGGTGATCCCGATGGCGGCGTCGTCCATGTACCTGACGATAGGCCCCGGCGGCGGTACGCCTGGTCAGGACCTCACAGACGTCGAGCGCCCGGGCGACCCGGCGGCGGCTCCGGGCCGGGACCGGTCGCCCCTGGGGCACGGAGGGCGTACGCGTCGGCCACCATCGTGTCGAGCGACGGGCGGGCCGGGTGCCAGCCGAGCAGCTGGCCGGCCCGCGCCGCCGACGCCACGAGCACGGCCGGGTCGCCGAGACGGCGGTCGGCGTGACGGAGCGGCACGCGCCGACCGGTGGCCCGCTCGACGGCGGCGACGACGTCGAGGACGGAGAAGCCCGTGCCGTTGCCCAGGTTGACGACGTCGTGACGACCCGGCACGGCGGCGGCGAGGGCCAGCAGGTGGGCGTCGGCGATGTCGGCGACGTGCACGTAGTCACGGATGCACGTGCCGTCCGGGGTGGCGTAGTCGGTGCCGTACACCGCAAGCTCCTCCCGCCGACCGACGGCGGCGTCGAGGGTGAGCGGGATGAGATGGGTCTCGGTGCGGTGGCGCTCGCCCCGCCCGGCGTAGGCGCCGGCCACGTTGAAGTAGCGCAGGCTCACCGCCGCCAGCCCGCCCTCGCGCGCCGACCGGGCGAGTGCCTCGTCCATGGCCAGCTTGGTCCGCCCGTACGGGTTGAGCGGGCGGGTCGGGGCGGTCTCCTCGATCGGGACGGTTGCCGGCTCGCCGTAGACGGCGGCGGTCGAGGAGAACACCAACCGTCCGATGCCCGCCTCGTGCATCGCCTCGAGCAAGCGGCGGGTGCCGACGACGTTGTTCTCCTCGTAGCGCCCGGGCGCCTCGACGGACTCGGCCACGAGCGAGAACGCCGCCAGGTGGGCGACGGCGTCCGGGTGGAGCGAGGCGAGCAGCCGGGCCGCGTCGTGGACACGTCCCTCGACCAGCCGGGCGCCGTCCGGCACGGCGTCGGCGTGACCGGTCGACAGGTCGTCGAGCACCGTCACCTCGTGCCCCTCCTCGAGCAGGCGCGCGGCGACCACCGAGCCGATGTAGCCGGCACCGCCGGTGACAAGGACGTGCATGACCCCTCCTCGCTCCTCCCGCCGCGGCGCCGGTCAGCCCTCGAGCACGACGACCGAGCGGAGCACCCGGCCCTGTCGCATCGCCTCGAACGCCGACTCGACCTCGTCGAGACCGATCGTCTCGGTGACGAACCGGTCGAGGTCGAGGCGACCCTGAAGGTAGAGGTCGACGAGGACCGGGAAGTCACGTGAGGGAAGGCAGTCGCCGTACCAGCTCGACCGGATGCTCCCGCCGCGCCCGAAGAGGTCGATCATGGGCAGCTCGATCCGCATGGACGGGTCGGGAACGCCCACCTGCACCACCACGCCTGCGAGGTCACGGGCGTAGAACGCCTGCTCGAACACCTTCGGATTACCGACCGCCTCGATGCACACGTCGGCGCCGTTGCCGCCGGTGAGCGCCCGGATCGCCTCGACGGGGTCCTCCCGGCTGGCGTCGACGACGTCGGTGGCGCCGAGCGCACGGGCAACGGCGAGCTTCGCCGGGTCGAGGTCGACGGCGATGATCCGAGTGGCCCCGGCGAGGCGGGCGCCGGCGATGGCGGCGCAGCCGACCCCGCCGCAGCCGAACACCGCCACGCTGTCGCCGAGGCCCACGCCACCGGTCCACATCGCCGCGCCGAGGCCGGCCATGACGCCGCAACCGAGCAGTCCGACCGCCTCCGGGCGGGCGCGGGCGTCGACGCGGGTGCACTGTCCGGCGGCGACGAGGGTCTGCTCGCAGAATGCCCCGATGCCGAGGGCCGGAGCGAGCGGCGTGCCGTCTTCGAGCGTCATCGGCTGGCGGGCGTTGTGGGTGGCGAAGCAGTACCACGGCCGCCCACGGCGGCACGCACGGCAGGTGCCGCAGACGGCGCGCCAGTTGAGCACGACGGCGTCGCCCGGCGACAGGTCGTCCACGCCGTCCCCGACCGACTCGACCACACCTGCCGCCTCGTGTCCGAGGAGGAACGGGAAGTCGTCGTTGATGGCACCCTCGCGGTAGTGCAGGTCCGTGTGGCACACGCCGCAGGCCCGCACCCGCACCCGGGCCTCGCCCGGCCCCGGATCGGGCACCACGATCGTCTCGAGCGTGACCGGCGCACCCTTCTGCCTGGCCACGACGCCCTTCACCCGTGCTGCCACCTCGAACCCCCGTTCATGCTGCCGTCAGCCTGCGCTCCTAGGCTCCCAGCATGGCCTATCGCAGCACCTCGCCGACCGCTCCGCCGCGCCCGCGCACGCCCGTACGGTCACGGCGCGGCGACGCCGGCGTCGAGGCGAACGCCCGGTTGACCGGATCGACGGCGGCGGTGCTGCTCGTGCTGCTCGCCGTCGAGGGCCTGACCCTCCTGCGTATCGGACCGCTGCTGAAGGCGCACGTGCTCGTCGGGATGCTCCTCGTCCCTCCGGTGCTGCTCAAGCTCACGAGCACCGGCTACCGCTTCACCCGCTACTACCTCGGCAGCCCGGCCTACCGGCGAAAGGGGCCGCCGGCGCCCCTGCTGCGCCTCCTCGGCCCGTTCGTGGTCGTCCTGACGGTCGTGGTCTTCGCCAGCGGCATCGGCCTGCTGCTCGTCCCCGTCCACCTGCGCTCGCAGCTGCTGCTCGTGCACAAGGCGAGCTTCGTCCTGTGGTTCGTCGCCATGGTCGTCCACGTCCTCGGCCACCTGCTCGACACGGCGCGGCTCGCCCCGCGCGACTACTACCGTGCGACCCGACGCCAGGTGGCCGGTGCCGGTCTTCGTCAGTGGACGATCGCTGCGGCGCTCGGCATCGGCTTCGCCATCGGCGTGCCGTTGCTGCCGAGGGCCGGCGCCTTCTTCCAGGCGATCCCCCACCTCGGGCGCTGATCGCCTCGGCGGCGCCGCGGCCGCCGGAGGCGTCAACCGGCCGACGTGGTCGTGGACGCGCTCGTGGCCGTGGTGGCGCTCGAGCTCGTCGGCGTGCCCGCACCGCCAGCTGCTGCGGTGAAGCGCACGACCTGCACGTCGTCGACCGGGGCACCGGCGGCGTCCTCCCCGCCGACGACGTACAGGTCGTTGCCGAGGCGGGTCCCGCCGGCGTTCGCCACGGCGAGCGGGAGGGCGGCCACCGCGCGGGCACCGGCACGCTGACCCGGCACGTAGGCGTACACCGTGGCCGTGGCGGCACCCTGCCCGGCGGAGGTGTCGACGAGGCCGCCGGCCAGGTAGACCGTGCCATCGACCGTCGTGGCGAGCGAGGCCGCCAGCCCGATGCCGAGGGAGCCGACGACCCGAGCGCTCCCCTTCCGGACGTCCACCGCCTGCACGGTGGCCACCGGCGTCCCGTTGGCGTTCTGGCCGCCGAGGACGTACAGGGTGCCGCCCACGACAGCGACCGTCGGGTAGCGCACGGCGACCGGCAGCGAGGCGATCTGGTGGAACGTGCGGCCGTCGGTCGTGGCGAGCACGGCGGTGTCCATCGCCGGGCCGTCGTAGCCGCCCACCACGTAGGCGGTCCGGCCGATCGTCACGGCCCGGGCATCGGAACGGGCGACGGCGAGCTGGCCGGTGACCGTGGCGCCCCCCGACGGGGTCGCCAGCTGCACCTCGCTCGCCGGCGCCGACGTGCCGCCCCCGACGACGAGAGCCGACGACCCGAGCAACGTGCCGGCGGCGTCGTGGGTAGCCACGGGAAGCGAGCCCGCCGCCTGCACCGCGCCGGTCGCCGGCGCCAGGCGGTAGCTCGTCGCCACGGTGGTCCCCGCGGTGTCGAGCCCGCCGAGCACCCACAGGTCGCCGCCGTTGGAGGGGACGACCACCTCGCGGCTCACCGGAGCAGGCAGCCGGTAGCCGGCAAGGGAGGCCGTGACCTGCGGCGGCGCTTGCGGCTGGCGGTGGGCCGCAGCCGGGGCTCGGACGGCGGCACGGCGGCCGAGCGGCTTCGGCGCTCCCCCGCCGGCGAACGCGACGGCGAGGACCGCCACGAGCACGCCCACCAGCGCCCCGGCGACGAGGCGGCGGCGGCGGATCGCCGCTCGCCGCCGAGCCCGGGCTCGGGCCCGGGCGGCCGGGCTGCCCGCGGTGCGACGGGCTCCTGTCGACCGTGCGCCGGGCGCGCCCGGGCGCGCCCCGGGCGGGGCGGGACGACGCGCCGGGAAGGTCGGGCGCGCGCGATCACGAGGTCCTTGCGGGCTCACGAGCCCAGAGCATAGGGAGCCGCCGCGTCACCCGAGAGGGCGACGTGCGCCGGGGGTGCGACGTGCGCCGGGGGGCGTGCGGGAGCT
>JAKBAA010000141.1 GCA_021809425.1 Actinomycetes bacterium
CGGTAACGTCGTCGGCCTGTCGATGTTCACCGGGTACAGCTCGAACGAGCGCCGCGGGCTGTCGCTCGGCACGGTCGACCCGGACGTGGAGATCGGCACCGAGCTCACCCTCGTCTGGGGCGAGCCGAACGGCGGCTCGAAGAAGACCACGGTGCAGCCCCACAAGCAGAAGGAGGTCCGGGTGGTCGTCAGCCCGGTTCCCTACTCGGCGACGGTCCGCAGCGAGTACCCGGGCGGCTGGCGCCGCCAGGCCTAGCCGCAGGCCGGCACGCCGCCGCCGGGCCCACCCGGCGTGCACGAGCGGTCGCGAGGGGCCCCTTCGGGGGCCCCTCGTCGCGCTCGGGGATGCCCGCGCTGCCGTGGCGGTCGCCGGCGCCCTCCTGCGCGACCGGTCGCAACGCTCCCGCCATCGGCGCGCTCGGCGAGCAGTCGAAGCGCCAGCCCTGCGGCGCAGGGCGTGCTGGCGGCGGACGGGCCCCGGTCGGGCGGGCGGTGGGCCGGCCGTTGCCCGCCCGCCCGCCGCCGGGGCTCGGGCTAGGACAGGCCGACGATGGTGCCGTCGTCGGTCAGGTCGATGTGGAAGGCCGCCGGGTTGGAGCCGAGACCGGGCATCGTCTGCATGTCGCCGCAGATCAGGTAGACGAAGCCGGCACCGACCGACGCCCTCGCCTCGCGCACCGGCATGCGCCAGCCGCGCGGCGCTCCCTTCAGGGCGGGGTCGGACGAGATCGACAGGTGGGTCTTCGCGATGCACACCGGCATCGAGCCGAACCCGTTGCGCTCGTAGTTGTCGAGCTGGCGGCCGGCGAGCGGCGAGTAGTCGACGCCGTCGGCCCCGTAGACCTTGGTGGCGACCGCCTCGATCTTCTCGCGCAGGCTGGCGCCGTCGGGGTAGGCGAAGTTGAAGTGCTTCGGCTGCTCGGCCGCCTCGGCGACGGCCTCGGCGAGCTCCGTGGCGCCCTTGCCGCCCTCGCCGAAGTGCTGGCAGACGGCGGCACGCACGCCCGCCTCGGCGGCGACCTCCTCGATGGCCCGCCACTCCGACGGGTGGTCGGTCGGGAAGGCGTTGATGGCGACCACCGGGTTGACCCCGTGCAGCTTGATGTTCTCGATCTGCTTCGCCAGGTTGGCGGCGCCGAGGCGGACGTCCTCGGGGTTCTCCTCCAGCAGCTCCGGGGGGAGCGGCCGGCCGGCCACGATGCGGTACTTGCCGGAGTGCGCCTTGAGGGCGCGCACGGTGGCGACGACCACGGCGGCGTCGGGGGTGAGGCCGGAGGCGCGGCACTTGATGTTGAAGAACCGCTCTGCCCCCATGTCGGCGCCGAAGCCGGCCTCGGTGATGAGGTAGTCGCCGCCGTGGATGCCGATGAGGTCGGCGACGACCGACGAGTTGCCGTGGGCGATGTTGCCGAACGGCCCGGCATGGACGATCGCCGGGGTGTTCTCGAGGGTCTGCAGCAGGTTGGGCTTGACCGCCTCCCGCATGATGGTGGCCATCGATCCGGCAGCCTGAAGCTGCTCGGCGGTGACCGGCTCGCCCTCCTTTGTGTAGCCGACGACGATGCGGGCAAGGCGCGCCTTCATGTCGGCGAGCGACGTCGAGAGGGCGAGGATGGCCATCACCTCGGAGGCTGCCGTGATGTCGAAGCCGGTCTGGCGGGGCAGGCCGTTCTGGGCGCCGCCCAGCCCGATCACGATGTTGCGCAGCGATCGGTCGTTGACGTCGAGCACCCGCCGCCAGGTGATGCTGTTCTGGTCGATCCCGAGCTCGTTGCCCTGGAAGAGGTGGTTGTCCATGATCGCCGAGAGCAGGTTGTGGGCTGCCGTCACGGCGTGGAAGTCGCCGGTCAGGTGCAGGTTGAACAGCTCCATCGGGACGATCTGGCTGTAGCCACCGCCGGCGGCCCCACCCTTGATGCCGAAGGTCGGCCCCATCGAGGGCTGGCGGATGGCGACGAGCGCCGTCTTCCCGATGTGCTTGAAGGCTTGGCCGAGGCCGACGGTGGTGGTGGTCTTGCCCTCGCCGAGCGGTGTCGGGGTGATGGCCGAGACGACGACGTACTTGGCCTTCGGACGGTCCTTCAGCTCCTCGATGGCCTCGAGCTTGATCTTGGCGACGTCGTCGCCGTGCTTCTCGAGCAGGTGCGGACCGATCCCGATCTGGGCGGCTATCTCCTCGAGCGGCTTGAGCGTCGCCGATTGGGCGATCGCCAAGTCAGAGGGGAACGACATGAGGGTCCTCCATTCCGTGGCGCGCGGGCGCCGGCTGGCCGATGATCCTTCACCGCCCCGGGTCCGCCCCGGGCAGCAGAGCACCAGCGTAGGCAGGGCGTCCCGGAACCGGCCAGCTACGCCCGCCCGCCGCCCCTCGGGCGGTGCGCCCCGGTGGCCGCTCCGGCGACGGCGGCGACCGGCCGGGGACCGCCCCACCGGTGACGGGGGAGGCGCCCCGAGCGGGGATACTGGGAGCCCGTGACGATCATCGAACCCGACGCCCTCGTCGAGCGGCTGCGCCACGTGACGGCGCAGGACCGGGAGCGCCTGAGCCGCCGGATCACCCGACTCGCCCGCCGGGGCGGCCCGGGGCAGGGCGGTGCGCTGGCGCGCCTCGAGGCAGAGATCGAGGTGGCCGAGGCGCGCCGCCAGGCGCGCGCCGCCGCCGTGCCCGAGGTGACCTACCCGCAGGGCCTGCCGGTGAGCGCCCGGCGTGACGACCTCCTGGCGGTGCTCTCCGACCACCGCGTCGTCGTCGTCGCCGGCGAGACGGGGTCGGGAAAGACGACCCAGCTGCCGAAGCTCTGCCTCGAGCTCGGGCGCGGGGTGGACGGCATGATCGGTCACACCCAGCCGCGACGGATCGCCGCCCGGACCGTCGCCGAGCGGCTCGCCGAGGAGCTCGGCACCCCGCTCGGCGGGGCCGTCGGCTACGCCGTCCGCTTCGACGATGCCGTGAGCGACACGACGCTCGTGAAGGTGATGACCGACGGCATCCTGCTCGCCGAGATCCGGCGGGACCCGCGGCTGTCCGCCTACGACACGATCATCGTCGACGAGGCGCACGAGCGGAGCCTGAACGTGGACTTCCTGCTCGGGTACCTGGCGCGCCTGCTCGAGCGCCGCGACGACCTGAAGGTCGTCATCACCTCGGCCACGATCGACACCGACCGGTTCGCCGCCCACTTCGGCGCACCGGTCGTCGAGGTGTCCGGTCGCACCTACCCGGTCGAGGTCCGTTACCGACCCCTCCGGCCGGCCGAGCCGGGTGCGGCCGAGGTCGACCTCAACCAGGCCATCGCCGACGCCGTCGACGAGCTGCTGGGGGAGCTGCCGGGCGACATCCTCGTCTTCCTGCCGGGCGAGCGGGACATCCGGGACGCCGCCGAGGTGCTCCGCGCCCGCGACCGTCCGGGGGTGGAGATCCTGCCGCTCTACGCCCGCCTGTCGGCCGCCGAGCAGCACCGGGTGTTCCGCCCCCACCGGGACCGGCGGGTCGTGCTGGCGACGAACGTCGCCGAGACGTCGCTCACGGTGCCCGGCGTCCGGGCGGTCGTCGACACCGGGTTGGCCCGCATCTCGCGCTACAGCCACCGCACGAAGGTCCAGCGGCTGCCGATCGAGCCGGTGTCGCGGGCCTCGGCCGACCAGCGGGCCGGGCGGTGCGGGCGGGTGGCACCGGGCGTGTGCATCCGGCTGTACGGCGAGGACGACTACCTGGCCCGCCCGCCGTTCACCGATCCGGAGATCCTTCGGACGAACCTCGCCTCGGTCCTCCTCCAGATGGCTGCCGTCGGTCTCGGCGACGTCGAGCAGTTCCCGTTCGTCGAGCCGCCCGACGGCCGCTCGGTGGCCGACGGGCGCGCCCTGCTCGAGGAGCTCGGTGCCTTCGAGCGGCGCGGTCGGGCGACCGTCCTGACGCCGCTCGGCCGCCGCCTCGCCGAGCTGCCGCTCGACCCCCGTCTCGGGCGCATGGTGGTCGAGGCGACGGCCCGGGACTGCCTGCGGGAGGTGACCGTGATCGCGGCGGCCCTGTCGATCCAGGATCCCCGCGAGCGCCCGGCCGAGGCGGCGGCCGAGGCCGACGAGCTGCATCGGCGCTTCGCCGTCCCCGATTCCGACTTCCTCGGCTTCGTGGCCCTGTGGGACTACCTCGCCGAGCTGCAGGGCGAGCTGTCGGGCAACCAGTTCCGCCGCCGCTGCCGGGCCGAGCACCTGAACGTGCTGCGCGTCCGCGAGTGGCAGGACGTCGCCGGCCAGATCCGCCAGGTGCTGCGCGCGCACGGGGCGAGGCCGAACCGGGAGCCGGCGCCCGCAGAGGCCGTGCACCGGTCGCTGCTGGCCGGGCTGCTCTCGCAGGTCGGCCTGCGCGACCGGATCCGCGGCGACTACCAGGGTGCCCGGGGCGCCCGATGGCAGATCGGCCGCGGCTCGGCGCTGGCGCGGCGCCAGCCGCCGTGGGTGATGGCAGGGGCGCTCGTCGAGACCGGCCGCACGTGGGCGACGACGGTTGCCCGGATCGACCCTGCCTGGGCGGAGCAGCTCGGGGCGCACCTCGTGCGACGCCGCTACGCCGAGCCGTGGTGGGACGCCCACCGAGCCGAGGCGATGACCGAGGAGCACGTGTCGCTGTACGGCCTGCCGATCGTCGCCGGCCGGCGTTGCACCGCCAGCCGGGTCGACCCGGCGGCAGCGCGCGAGCTGCTGCTGCGCCACGGGCTCGTCGACGGCGAGTGGTCGCTCGACCTTCCGCCGCTGCGCAAGCTGCGGGCCGACGTGGCCGCCGTGCGGGCCCTCGAGGCGCGCGCCCGGCGCCACGGCCTCTACGTGGGCGACGAGGCGCTCCTCGAGCGGTACGACGAGCGGGTTCCGGCGGAGGTGACGACCGGCCGCCGCCTCGAGCGGTGGTGGCGCCGCCACGACCCGGGCGGTCCGGACCCGCTCGAGCTGCCCTTCGAGGCCCTCGTCGACGACGGGGCGGGACCGGTCCGCCCGGACGACTACCCGGACACCTGGCGCCAGGGTGACCTCGAGCTGCCGTTGCGCTACCGGTGGGCGCCGGGCGACGACGACGACGGCGTCACCGTCGAGGTGCCGCTGCCGCTGCTCGCCGTGGTCGAGGCGACCGGGTTCGACTGGCACGTCCCCGGCGCGCGGGCCGAGCTCGTCGCCGCCCTCGTGCGGACCCTCCCGAAGGACCTCCGCCGCCGGCTCGTGCCGGCCGCCGAGGTGGCGGCTGCGGTGGCGGCGGACGGCGGGCCGGAGGACGGTCCCCTGCGCGAGGTGGTCGCCCGCAGGCTCTCGAGCCTCGCGGGTGTCCCGGTGCCGGTGAACGCCTGGCCGGCCGAGGTGCTCCCGGCTCACCTCCGGATGCGCTTCGAGGTCATCGACGACGACGGCCGCCCGCTCGCCGCCGGGCGTGACCTCGCCGAGCTGCGCACCCTGCTGGCACCGCGGCTGCGGGCGGCGGTCGCTGCGGTCGCCCCGGAGGTCGCCCGGACCGGGATGACCACCTGGGAGCTCGGCGACCTGCCCCGGGTCGTCGCCCGGGGACCGGTTCGGGCGTACCCGGCGCTCGTCGACGAGGGCGAGTCGGTGGGCGTGGTGCTGCTCGACTCGCCGGAGGCGCAGGCGGCGAGCATGTGGGCCGGCACGCGCCGCCTGCTCCTGCTCGCCGTGCCGGCCACCTCGCGCCTCGAGCGCCGCCTGCCGAGCGAGACCGCCCTGGCACTGGCACGTGCCCGGTGGCCGTTGCGCGACCTCGTCGCCGACTGCGCCGCCGCCGCCGACGCCCTGCTGGCCGAGCACGGTGGGCCGGCCTACGAGGCGGCCGGCTTCGCCCGCCTCGCCGCGCTCGCCGCCGAC
>JAKBAA010000041.1 GCA_021809425.1 Actinomycetes bacterium
CCAGTTCCAGGTGCCTGCGTTGTCGACGCCCTCGACCGCGGTGACACCCCCGAGGACGAGGATGTTGGCGTTCAGCGGGTCGACGGCGATGGCGTTGTCGTACGTCGACTGGTCCCCGCCGCCACTGCCGAAGGCGTACGCCTCGGTCGTGAAGGCCGGCGGGGCATTCGACACCGCGGCCCAGGAGGTCCCGCCGTTGCTCGACGTGAAGAGCCCGAGGTACTGGGGCGGGGTGGCGCTGTTGCTGCCGACCGACGCGTAGAGCGTGTCCGTCGCGGCCGTCGCCGTCGGCACGATGGCGAGCGCGATGCTGCCGCTGCCCGCGACGCCGGTCAGGCCGTTGGTCTCGACCGTCCAGCTGTTGCCGTTGTTGGTGGACACCTCGACGCCCTTGCCGGCAACCCCGGCGTAGATGGTCGGAGGGGTCGTCTTCGGGTTCAGCGCGATCGAGGTGACGTTGCCGGACACGAAGCCACCGGTGTTCTGGAGCGTCCAGGTGCTGCCGGCGTCGGTCGAGACGTAAAGGCCGCTCGAGGTGCCCGCAAGCACCTCGGTGCTGCCGACCGAGCTCGCCCCCGGGACGAAGGCGACGCTGGCGACGTCGAGCCCGGTGAAGACGCCGCCCGGGTTCGAGGTGGTCCAGGTGGTGCCGCCGTCGAAGGACTCGAGGATGCCGTCCCCGTAGAAGCAGTCGGCGCACTGGTTGTCCTCGCCCGTCCCTGCGAACACGAGGCTCGGGTCGCTCGGGTCGACGGCAACGGAGCCCATGGCGATGTCGGGCTGGCTGTCGGTGGTGGTGGTCCAGGAGGCGCCATTGGTGGTGGACGACCAGACGCCACCCCCGGCGGCGGCGGCGAAGAGGGTGCCGGAAGGAGACACCGCGAGGCCGGTGACCCGCCCGGCGTTGGCCCCGCCGTAGTTCACCGCGTTCGGGCTGGTGAGCGCGCCAACAGTGGGCAGCATCGGGGAGGGCCCGAGCGGCGTCCAAGCGGTCGTCGCCACGTTGCCCGCCGGCAGCACGGCCGGCACCAGCTGGCTCGCCTGCTGGCGGGCGGCATTGAGCACCTGCTCGTAGCCCGGCCCGCGGGTGGCGGCGAAGGCGGTGGCGGCCTCGACCGGCTGGGGGATCACCGGGGTGGCAGCGGAGAGGAGGCGCGGCCGCGCCGCCACCCTCGGTGCCCGGGGGGCGGCCGAGGCGGGGACGACGAGGGCGGTGGCGGCGACGGTGGCGGCGAGCAGGGCGCCCGCTGCGGCACCGAGCCGGCGGCGAGCCGCAGGCGGGAGACCGTCGTTCCACCTCGCGTCCATGCCGCCCTCCCCTCGCTCCCTGCTTGCGCCTTCTGCCATAAGGCTGGAAAATGGTAAGGGAGGGTCGGGCGACGGTCAAGAAGTTGTTACACCGTACGCGTCATTTCTCTCAGCGGAGGCTCCCCCTCGCCGGTTCGTCGCCACGGGTGGTGCCGGGACGACCGCTCCTCGTGTGAAAGGGGCGCCCGGGAGGCCGCGCCGGCGGGCCCGGCAGCACAGGGCAGGAGGCGGCAGGGCAGGGCGGCACCGGGCGCGCCCTACGAAGGGGTCAGTCGTCCTCGGAGACGAGCGGGGCGACGGCGGCGACGTGGTGGTCGGCGTCGAGGTTCATGACACGCACGCCGGTGGCGTCCCGTCCCTGGGCGGCGATCTCGCGCACGGCGGTGCGGATGACGACGCCGGCGGAGGAGATGACGAGGAGCCCGTCGTCGAGGCTGGCCATGAGGGCGGCCACCACGTAGCCGCGGCGCTGGGTGAGGCGGATGCCACGGACGCCCTGGCCACCACGCCCCTGGGCGGAGAAGTGGTCGAGCTTGGTGCGCTTGCCGTAGCCGGCGTCGGTGACGATGAGCAGGTCGGCGTCGGCGCGGCCGACGTCGCAGGAGACGACCTCGTCGTCGGGGCGGAGCCGCATGCCGCGCACCCCGGCGGCCGAGCGGCCCATCGGACGGACGTCGTCCTCGCCGAAGCGGATGGTCATGCCGTTGCGGGTGACCATGAAGATGTCGTCGGCGCCGCTCGTGGGGAGCACCCGGACGAGCTCGTCGTCGTCGTGGAGGTTGATGGCGATGAACCCCTCGCGGCGGGACTTGTCGTACTCGGAGAACGGCGTCTTCTTGACCTGGCCGGCCTTCGTGGCGAAGAGGAGGTAGCGGTCGGGGTCGAAGTCGCGGGTCTCGACGATGGCCTGGATGCGCTCGCCGGGCTCGAGGGAGACCAGGTTGACGATGGGCGTGCCGCGCGCCGTGCGCTCCTTGACGGGGATCTCGTAGCCGCGTAGGCGGTAGACCTTGCCGCGGTTGGAGAACAGCAGGACGTGGGCGAGGGCGGAGGTGTGGACGATCTGCTCGACCAGGTCCTCCTCCTTGAGGCGCGTCCCCTGGATGCCACGGCCGCCGCGGGACTGCGGGCGGAAGGTGTCGGCCACCACCGCCTTGACGTAGCCGGCGCGGGTGAGGGTGACGACGACGGCCTCGTCCTCGATCAGGTCCTCGGCGCCGAGGGCGCCCGGGTCGTGGACGATGCGGGTGCGGCGGGGCTCGTCGAAGCGGTTCTTGATGGCGGCGAGCTCGTCCGAGATGACCGAGCGGAGCCGTCCGTCGTCGGCGAGGATGGCCTCGAGCTCGGCGATGATGGCACGCAGCTGGGTCATCTCTTCCTCGAGCTCGGCCCGGCCGAGCCGGGTGAGGCGGCCGAGGGTCATGTCGAGGATGTGGGTGGCCTGCTCCTCGCTGAAGGAGAACGGCTCGGCCATGAGGGCGGTGCGGGCCGCCGGTCGGTCGTCGGAGCCGCGGATGGTGGCGATGACGGCGTCCAGCATGTCGATCGCCCGGAGCAGGCCCTCGACGATGTGGGCGCGCGCCCGCGCCTTGGCCAGGCGGAACTCGGTTCGCCGGGTGACGACCTCGACCTGGTGGGCGATGTAGGCGGTGAGCGCCTGCTCCAGGTTGACGAGGCGGGGGACGCCGTCGACGAGGGCGAGCATGTGGACGCCGAAGCTGGTCTGCAACGAGGTGTGCTTGTAGAGGTTGTTGAGCACCACGTTGGCGTTGGCGTCGCGCTTCAGGCTGATGACGATGCGGGTGTCACGGCCGGCCGAGTGGTCCTCGGCGCCGGAGATGCCGCTGAGGTCGCCGCGGTCGACCGCCTCGGCGATCTGGGTGAGGATGCCCTCGGCGGAGGTCTGGTAGGGAAGCTCGGAGACGACGATCTGGTCGGTGTTGGCCCGGCCCTCGCGGATCTCGGCAGCAGCACGCAACTTCACCGAGCCGCGACCGGTGCGGTACATGTCGAGGATGCCGGACCGGCCGAGGATGAAGGCGCCGGTCGGGAAGTCGGGGCCCTTGACGAAGGCCATCAGGTCGTCGGGCGTGGCGTCCGGGTGGTCGATGAGGTGGCGGGTGGCATCGATCACCTCGCCGAGGTTGTGGGGCGGGATGTTGGTGGCCATGCCGACGGCGATGCCCTGGGAGCCCATGACGAGCAGGTTGGGGAACCGGGCCGGGAGGACGATCGGCTGGTCCTCGGTCCCGGAGAAGTTGGGGATCATGTCGACCGTCTGCTCGTCGAGCCCCTCGAGCAGGCTGAGGGCGAGCGGGGCGAGGCGGCACTCGGTGTAGCGCATGGCGGCCGGGCCGTCGTTGGGGCTCGGCGAGCCGAACTCGCCGTGCCCCTGGACGAGCGGGTGGCGCAGGCTGAAGTCCTGGACCATCCGGACGAGGGCGTCGTAGATGGCGGTGTCGCCGTGCGGGTGGAACCGGGCCATCACGTCGCCGACCACCGTGGCGCACTTGACGTGCGGGCGGTCGGGGCGGCGGCCGGTGTCCCACATGCTGTAGAGGATCCGGCGGTGGACCGGCTTCAGGCCGTCACGGACGTCGGGCAGTGCGCGCGAGACGATGACGGACATGGAGTACTCGAGGAACGAGCGCTCCATCTCCTCCTGGATCTCGATCGGCTCGACCGCCCCGCCGGTGTCGCCGCCTTCTGGCAGGAGGGTGTCAGGAGCCATGGTGGGGTTCGCCCTTCGTCGTCGTCACGGCCGGCCGCTCAGAAGTCGAGGAACCGGACGTCCTTGGCGTTCTGCTGGATGAAGCGCCGCCGGACCTCGACGTCGTCGCCCATGAGGACCGAGCAGGCCTCGTCGGCCAGGGCGGCCTGCTCCATCGAGATCTGCAGGAGCGAGCGCTTGGAGGCGTCCATCGTCGTCTCCTTGAGCTCGTCCCAGTCCATCTCGCCGAGGCCCTTGAGGCGCTGGAAGTCCTTGTTGTGGTTGGGATGCTCGGCGAGGAAGGCGGCCCGGGCGGTGTCGTCCTTCAGGTAGACCTTGGCGTTCCCGACGAGCGTCGAGTAGAGCGGCGGCTGGGCCACGTAGACGAAGCCGGCCTCGACGAGCGGCTTCATCTGGCGCAGGAAGAACGTGAGGAGCAGGGTGCGGATGTGCGACCCGTCGACGTCGGCGTCCGCCAGGATGATCACCTTGTGGTAGCGGGCCTTGGCGACGTCGAACTCCTCGGCGAGCCCAGCCCCGATGGCCATGATGAGGGCCTGGATCTCGGCGTTCTTCAGCATCTTGTCGATGCGGGCCTTCTCGACGTTCAGGATCTTGCCGCGGATCGGGAGGATGGCCTGGGTCCGCGGGTCCCGCCCGCGCTTGGCCGAGCCGGCCGCCGAGTTGCCCTCCACGATGAACAGCTCCGACTCGCGGGCGTTGCGGGAGGAGCAGTCGACGAGCTTGCCGGGCAGCCCGGCACCGTCGAGGGCGCTCTTGCGCCGGGTGAGGTCACGGGCGTGGCGCGCCGCCACCCGTGCACGCTGGGCGAGGAGCGCCTTCTGGACGACCTGGCCGGCCTCCTTCGGGTTCTCCTCGATCCACTCGGCCAGCTTCTCGTTGGTGGCCCGCTCGACGAGGGAGCGCATGGCGACGTTGCCGAGCTTGGCCTTGGTCTGCCCCTCGAACTGCGGGTTGGTGAGGCGGACCGAGATGATGGCGGTCAGGCCCTCCCGGATGTCCTCGCCCTGGAAGTTGGGGTCGGCCTCCTTCAGGAGGTTGCGGGCGCGGGCGTAGCGGTTGACCACGTTGGTGAGGGCCTTCTTGAAGCCCTCCTCGTGCATCCCGCCCTCGGTCGTGGCGATCCCGTTGGCGAACGAGTGGATGGACTCGTTGTAGCTGGTGTTCCACTGGAGGGCGACCTCGACCTCCTGCTCCTCCTCCGCCTGGGAGAAGTGGCAGATCTTGCGGAACAGGGCTTCCTTGGACTCGTTGAGGTGCCGGACGAAGTCCTGGATGCCGCCGTCGTAGCGGAAGGTGACCTTCTGCTCGTGACCGGGGCGCTCGTCGGCGAAGCGGATCTCGAGACGGCGGTTGAGGAAGGCCATCATCTGGAGGCGCTCGAGGACCGTCTGGGCGCGGAACTCGACCTCGTCGAAGATGGTGTCGTCCGGCCAGAACGTGACGGTGGTCCCGGTCCGGCCGCCCTTGGCCGGCCCGGTGGCGACGAGCGGGCCGGTCGGGTTGCCGCCCTTCTCGAAGGCCATCTCGTGGTGGGTGCCGTCGCTGTCGATCTCCAGCTCGAGCCGGCTGGAGAGGGCGTTGACGACCGACACGCCGACCCCGTGGAGGCCGCCGGACATCTTGTAGCCGCCCCCGCCGAACTTGCCACCGGCGTGGAGGACGGTGAGGACGATCTCGGCGGCGCTCTTGGTCGGGTCGTGGGGGTGGGGTCCCACCGGGATGCCGCGGCCGTTGTCGATGACCCGGCAGGAGCCGTCGGCGCGCAGGATGACGTCGATCTCGCTGGCGTGGCCGGCCATGGCCTCGTCGATGGCGTTGTCGACGACCTCCCAGACCAGGTGGTGGAGGCCGCTCGTCCCGGTCGAGCCGATGTACATGCCCGGTCGCACCCGGACGGGATCGAGCCCTTCGAGCACGGTGATGCTCGAGGCGTCGTACGACCCGGTGACCTTCCCGGCATCGGTCTCGGCATTCAGGACCACAGGCGCGCCTCCTCGGCGACGGCACATCGCGCGTCCGGCCCGTCCGGTGCCAGGTGGGCACGGGTGGGCGGGGATGACCACGTCATTCTAGGGCCTGGTTGCGCTGCACCGTTGCCTGGAGGTCGGTGACGAGCCGCTCGCCGAGGGCGGCGGCGAGGCCGTCGAGGACGGTCTCGGCGAGGAAGGCGAGCTGGGTGGCCCATGCCGGCTGGTCGACGGCGACGACCAGGGTGCCGTCGCGGAGCGAGCGTGGGCTGGCGTGGGCGGCGACGTCGGGCCCGACCACGTCGGGCCAGACGGCGACGAGGCGGGCGAGCTGGAGGAGGGCGCCGTGGCCCTGGCTGCGCAGGTAGGCGTCGAAGGCGTCGCCGAGCGGGTGGTCGCCACGGCGGCCGCGAGGACCGGGGCTGGTCATCGGGGGACCGGGGTGAGCCGGCCGTCGGCCAGCTGGAGGACGAGGGCGGCGTCGATGCCGTCCGGGACGGGGCCGGCCGTCGTGAGGATGGCCTGACCTGCGCCGAGGCGCCCGAGCTCGTCGAGGAGGGCGGTGGCGGTGGCCCGGTCGAGCTCGGAGAAGGCGTCGTCGAGGAGCAGGACCGGGCGGGCGGCGGCCTTGTCGGTGACGACCTCGTGCGCGGCGAGCCGCAGGGCGAGGGCGGCGGAGCGCTGGCGGCCCTGGGAGAGGCGGGTGCGGGCGTCGAGGCCGCCGCAGGCGACGAGCAGGTCGTCGCGCTGGGGACCGATGGTGGTGGTGCCGCGGCGCAGGTCGTCGGGGCGGGCGGCGGCCAGGGCGTCGAGGAGCGGGGGGTCGTAGGAGGGCCGGTAGGTCAGCTCGAGCGGCTCGACGAGGCGGGTGAGCCGGCCGAAGGCGGCGGCGGCCGGCGGGGCGAGGGCGTCGACGAGGCGGCGGCGGGCGTCGACGAGCTGGTCACCGGCCTTCGCGAGCTGGGTGTCCCAGACGTCGAGGGTGGCGGCGACCTCGGCGGTCAGCCGGCCGCCGGCCTGACGGAGCAGGGTGTTGCGCTGGCGGAGCGCCCGGTCGACCGCCCGGCGGACGAGGGCGAGCCGGGGACGGGCGGTCTCGAGGACGGTGTCGAGGTAGTCACGGCGCAGCTCCGGGCCGGACTTGACGAGGGCGAGGTCGTCGGGGGTGAACACGGTGACGCGGAGGGCCTCGAGCAGGTCCTCGGGGCGGGCGAGGCGCTGACGGTTGAGCTGGACGCGGTCACGCCGGGACGGGTCGATCTCGATCTCGACGAGGGCACGCCGGTCGCCGTCGGCGAGGTCGGCGCGGACGATGGCCCGGGTGGCACCGTTGCGGACGAGCGCCTCCTTCTGCCCGCCACGGAACGAGCGGAGGGTGGAGGCGTAGCCGATCGCCTCGAGCAGGGTGGTCTTGCCGGCGCCGTTGTGGCCGGTGACGACCGTCATGGCGCCGAGGGCCGGCTCGAGGACGAGGGCGTGCAGGTTGCGGAGGTCGCCGACCTCCAGACGTACGACCTCGCTCAGGACACCCTCACGGGCATGAGCAGGTAGCGGTAGTCGTCCTCGCCGTCGCCCCGCAGGGTTGCCGGCTTGGTCGAGTCGATGACCTCGAGCACGAGGGTGTCGGCCCGGACGGCCTCGACCCCGTCGAGCAGGTAGCCCGGGTTGAAGGCCACCGTGAGCTCGTCACCGTCGAAGCGGCCGTCGACGCGCTCGCTGGCACGACCGCTCTCGGGGGTGAGCACGGCCAGCTCGGCGCCGTCGGTGCCGAAGGTGATCCGGACCGGGGTGGCGGCGTCCTTGGCGTCGCGACCCATGAGCCGGACACGGCGGAGGGCGGAGGCCAGCTCGTCCCGGGCGACGTGGAGGGCGTGGGGGTACCCCGGGGGGAGGAGCCGCTGGTAGTCCGGGAACGGGCCACGGAGGAGCCGGGTGGTGAGGCGGACGGCGCCGACGTCGAACACGGCGTCGAGGTCGCTGTGGCGGAACACGAGGGTGTCGCTGTCGTCGGGCGACGGCCCGAGCAGCCGCTGGATCTCGCCGAGGGCGCGGGCGGGGACGAGGACCTGGTTGCCGGCCGGCAGGGCGGTGAGGCCCTCGAGGTCCCGGAAGGCCAGCCGGTACGAGTCGGTGGCGACGAGGCGCAGGCCGGTGTCGGTGGCCACCATGAGGACCCCGGTGAGCTGCGGGGCGCGGCTGTCGTCGGTGAGGGCGGCGCGGACGACCTGGCGGAGGCCGTCGGCGAAGGGGGCGCTCGGGAGGGTGATCCCGTCGCTGTCCGGGCTGGTCAGCCGGGTGATCTCGGCGCCGACCGGGACGCGCACGGCGAACTCGGCACGGCCGGACGAGATGCGGACCTCGTCGTCGTCGCCGACGATGCTGACGGTGCCCGGCTCGAACGACCGGACGATCTCCACGATGAGGCGCGGCGGGACCAGGGTGACGCCGTCGGCGTCGCCGGACACGCTCGTGCGGACCTCGACCACGAGGTCCGGGTCGGAGCCGGTGACCTCGAGCTGGTTCCCCCGGAGGGAGAGCTGGATGCTCGGCGAGGTGGTCGCCGCAGCGCCCCGCCCGCCGGCGGCACGGCCGGCGGTGACGAGCGCCTCAAGGAGCCCGTCGCGCTCGGTTCGGAACTTCACGGACACGCACTCCTTTCTCCCTGTCGGGTGTTTGGAAGAACAGCAGTAGGGGTAGGGGGTGTGGATTGTGGACGACCGGGCGACGTGCCTGGTCAGCTGTCGTGGTGGGCCGCGCGGTCCGTCCACAGTGCCCCACAGGCCACCCGGTGCGCCGGGTGGCGGGCTGTGGAGCAGCCTACGAGTGTCCACCGGCTGGCGGTAGCGGTCCACAGGGTCGTCCCCGGGTGACCCCCAGCGGCGGAGCGTTCGGTCATTCGCCGTTCCGGACGCGGGCAAGCAGGTCGGTGACCTGGTCGTACACCTGCTTGCGCTCCTTCATGAGGGCGGCGATCTTCTCGACGGCGTGGATGACGGTGGTGTGGTCGCGTCCGCCGAACTCGCGGGCGATGGCCGGGTAGGAGAAGTCGGTGAGCTCCCGGACGACGTACATGCCGATCTGGCGGGCCATGACGAGCGGGCGGCGCCGGGAGGGGCCGCACAGCTCGTCGACCTCGAACCCGAAGAAGTCGGCGGTGGTGGTGAGGATCTGCTGAGCGGTGATGCGGCGGGGCTGGCGACCGGCCACGAGGTCGGCGAGGACGGACTCGGCGAGCGACCGGGTGAGGGGCTGGCGGGTGAGGCTGGCATAGGCGGTGACCCGGATGAGGGCGCCTTCGAGCTCGCGGATGTTGTCCTTCACGTTGGAGGCGATGAATTCGAGGACGTCGTGGTCGACAGGGGTGCGCTCGTGCATGGCCTTGGTGCGGAGGATGGCGATGCGCGTCTCGAGCTCGGGCGGCTGGATGTCGGCGATGAGCCCGGACAGGAACCGGCTGCGGAGGCGGCTCTCGAGGGTGGCGATCGACCCGGGCGGCCGGTCGGAGGTGAGGACGACCTGCTTGGAGGCCTCGTGGAGGGTGTTGAAGGTGTGGAAGAACTCCTCCTGGAGGGACTCCTTGCCCTCGATGAACTGGATGTCGTCGATGAGCAGGACGTCGCACTCGCGGTACCGGCGCTTGAACGTGCCCGTCGCGTTGGTCCGGATGGCGTCGACGAACTCGTTCATGAACGTCTCGGTCGACACGTAGCGGACGTGGAGCCGGGGGAAGTTCTCGGTGACGTAGTTGCGGATGGCCTGGAGCAGGTGGGTCTTGCCGAGGCCGACGGCGCCGATGATGAACAGCGGGTTGTACGCCCGGGCGGGCGCCTCGGCCACCGACAGGGCGGCGGCGTGGGCGAACCGGTTGGACGGGCCGATGACGAAGTCGTCGAAGGTGTGCCGGCTGACCGGCCGCTCGTCGCTCGGGGCACCCGCCGAAGGGCCGGTGGCGGCCGGCCGGCCGGCCGGCTCGGGCACGGGAGGAGCGTCGGGTTGTCCACCGTCGCGGGCGGTGCCTGTGGACGGCGGATGGAGGCGCCGGACGTCGTCGACGAGGGCGCCGGCCGGCTGGTCGGCGGCGTCGCTGCCGGCCAGGCCAGGGCGGACCTCGAGCTCGACGTGGAGCCCGTCGCCGGTTGCCTCGGCGACAGCGTCCTCGAGGACGCCGGCGAAACGTCGCTCGAGCCGCTCCTTGACCAGGGCGTTCGGGACGGCGAGGTGGAGGGCGCCGCCGTCGAGGTCGACGGCGGCGATGCCGTCGAACCAGGTGCGCCAGACGGCGTCGGAGACCTGTGTCTGGATGGCCGCAGCGCAGCGGTCCCACAATTGCTGAGCGTCGGTCAACCGCCTCGACCCCTCCGGTCAGAGGTTCTCCACAGGGGGGTCCACATCTGTGGACTGTGGCATGGGCACGTCGGAAGGCGACATCCTACCGCTTGCCCCCGGGACGCGCCCCGGCCGGGCGTACCGCTTCGGCGGGCGCGGCCCGTGGCAATGCGCTAGCGTTGAGGGCCTTTTGACCGAGAGGACGACATGAAGCGGACCTACCAGCCGAACAACCGGAAGCGGGCGAAGCGCCACGGGTTCCGCCACCGGATGGCCACGCGCGCCGGCCAGGCGATCCTCAAGGCACGGCGGCGTCGGGGGCGCGCACGCCTGTCGGCTTGAGCGGCCGGCCGGCACGAGTCGAGGGGCGCCGCCAGTTCGGCGCGCTCGTGCGTGCTGGCCGTCGGGCCCGCAAGGGCGCCGTCACGGTACACTTCGTGGGAGCTGACGAGGCGGACGACCAGGTCCGCGTCGCCTACTCGGTGGGCCGTCGCGTCGGTGGCGCCGTCGTGCGGAACCAGTGGCGCCGTCGACTGCGGGCGATCGCGGCCGAGCTGACCGGCGAGCTCCACCCGGGGTGCTACCTGATCGTGGTCGCCCCCGACGTGCGGCAGCTGACCTTCCAGGAGCTGAAGGACCAAGTGCGAACGACGATGCGGCGAGCGAGCGGGAGCCAAGGGTGACCCGGTCACCGTCGCCGCCGGCCCGCGCGCTGCTGTGGTCGATCCGGACGTACCAAGGCCTGCGGGCCGGCCGGCTGTCGCCGTGCCGGTTCGTGCCGTCGTGCTCGGAGTACGCGGCGGAGGCCGTCGAGGTGCATGGCGCGTTCAAGGGCAGCTGGCTCGCCGCCCGTCGTGTGAGCCGCTGCCGCCCGCTCGGGGGCCGCGGCTTCGACCCGGTTCCCAACTGAGAGGACCCCGATGCTCCTCGCCTCCACCCTGGGGCAGATCGCCCATCCGTTCTACCTGGCGTTCGCCTACCTGCTGGCGGCGTTCTATGCGGCGATCCCGAACTACGCCGTCGCCATCGCGCTGCTGACGCTCGTGGTGATGGTGGTGGTGTTCCCGATCACCCGCCGCGGCACACGGTCGATGATGAAGATGCAGCTCCTGTCGCCGGAGCTGAAGAAGCTGCAGAACAAGTACAAGTCGCCGCCCGGCACGCCAGCGGAGGAGCGCAACGCCAACCGGCAGGCGCTCAACGAAGAGATGATGGCGCTGTACAAGGAGAACGGCGTCAGCCCGACCGGGGGCTGCCTGCCGATGTTCCTGCAGTTCCCGATCTTCCTCATCCTGTACGGGACGATCGGAGGGCTGGTCCACACCACCAAGGCCGGGCTGCCCGACCCGCTGTACATCAGCCACTCGTCACGGATGTTCCACGACATCAAGGCGTCGGGCGGCCACCTGATGGCGTTCGGGATCAACCTCGGGGACAGCGCGCTGACCCACGGCCTGTCGGCGCTGGGGCGGGCCCCGTACATCGCGCTCATCCTGGTGGCCCTCGTGCTGCAGTACATCCAGCTGAAGCAGATGAGCGGGCGCAACCCGGCAGCGGCATCGGCGAACCCGCAGATGCAGCAGATGCAGAAGATCATGCCGCTGATCTTCGCCATCATCTACATCCGGATCTCGGCCGGCGTGAACGTGTACTTCATCGTGTCGAGCCTGTTCCGGGTGGCGCAGCAGGAGTACATGTACCGCCACGACCCGGACCTGCGGGGGTCGCTCGAGAAGCTGCGAGCGCGGGCTGCCGAGGACCCGAAGGTGGCCGAGGCGAAGAAGCGGATCGTGACCGAGCAGCGCCAGGGACGCGGCGGCCTGCTGGGACGCCTGCTCCCGCCGCCGGCGCTCGAGGGGCCGTCCGGAGGGGACCGCCCGACGGGTGGTGGCGGCGAGCCGAAGGGCGGCAAGGCGAGGTCGAACGGGACGCCGCCGTCCGGCGGCCGGAGCGGCGGCCAGGGCCGGTCAGGTGAGGGCCGGTCGGGTGACGGGACGCCGCCGCCACGCCGCGCCGGGACGGCGAGCAAGGCCGGGTCGGGTCAGCAACGACCACCGAGCCGGGCGCCGCAACGCCCCCAGAGCAACAAGCGCCAGCGGAGACCTCGCTGACGATGGAGTGGGTCGAGACGACCGGACCGACGATCGAGGCGGCGCGCGACGCGGCGCTCGACCAGCTCGGGGTGGACGAACGGGACGCCGAGCTCGTCGTCGTGGCGGAGCCGCGCAGCGGGCTGTTCGGCTTCGGGAAGGTGGAGGCGAGGGTACGGGCCCGCGTCCGGCCGGCGCCGCCTCGCCCGAAGCGTCCGGCGAGGCGTCGCGGCGCCGAGGAGCGGACCCGGAGCCGGGGGCCGCGCGGCGCCGAGGTGGTTGGTGCGGGAGGGACGCCGAGCGCGGCGCCGGAGGAGCCCCGACCGTCGGGCCGGCGCCGGCGCGGTCGGCCAGGCGGTGCGGACGACCAGGTCGAGGCGCGGGGCGCCTCCCCGGCGAGCGACCGATCGGCCGGCGAGGGAGCGGCCGGCGGCCGCCGAGGCGGGGGTGCGACGCGCGACCGTCAAGGGGGCGCGACAGGGAGCGGCCGGCGGCGAGCCGGGGAGGATGGCCCGGAGCGGGCCACGCGGGTGAACGAAGCGGGCGCGACGGTCGAGGAGACAGAGATGACGATCGAGGAGCAGGCGTCGCTGGTCGAGCAGTTCGTGACCGGCGTGGTGGAGCGGTTCGGGTACGACCAGGCGACCACCACGGTTCGGGTCGACGAGGACCACATCCTGGTGGACGTCACCGGTGACGAGCTGGGGCTGCTGATCGGGCCGCGCGGGCGGACCCTGGACGCCTTGCAGGAGCTGGCGCGCACGGTGGTGCAGCGACGCGGTGAGGAGGGCGGGACGCGAGTGGTCGTCGACGTGGCCGGCTTCCGGGCCAAGCGCACGGCGGCGCTCGAGGCGTTCGTGCGGCGGGTCGCCGACCAGGTGGTCGAGCGCGGCGAGTCGCAGGCGCTGGAGGCGATGAGCGCGGCCGACCGCAAGGTGGTGCACGACGCCATCACCGGGATCGACGGGGTGACGACCTCGTCGGAAGGGGTGGAGCCCAACCGCTACGTGGTGCTGCACCCGGCCGGCCCGGCTGCGGGCAGCGAGCCGGCGGAGGTCGGCGCGGCCGACGAGGCGGCCGACGACGCCTGAGGGGAACGAGGCGGAGGTCGACGTCGCAGGTCCACTGCTCGAGTCGCTCCGCCGCTCGCAGGAGCTCGGAGCGATCGGTCCGGGGCCGCTGTCCGGCCACGTTGCCCACGCGGCGGGCTTTCTGGACACCGCCGTGTCCCATGGCCTGGCGCCCGGGTTCCGCTTCCTCGACCTCGGAGCCGGCGGGGGTCTGCCCGGGCTGGTGATCGCAGGACGTGCTCCGTCGTCGACGGGCGTCTTGCTCGACGGGAGGACCGAGCGGGCCCGGCTGCTCGAGGGGCACGTCGAGCAGCTCGGGTGGGGCTCCCGACTGGCGGTAGCAGCCGTCCGCGCCGAGCTGGCTGCCCGGGACCGGCGTCACCGTGGCGCATTCGACCTGGTGGTCGCCCGAGGCTTCGGCCCGCCGCCGGTGACCGCGGAGTGCGCCGCGCCGCTGCTCCGTCTGGGCGGGCTGCTCGTCGTGTCGGAGCCGCCGGAGGCCACGGGTGCGCGGTGGGCCGCCGAGCCGCTGTCGGCACTGGGGCTCGAGGCGGTCGGCCCGGTGGCGGCAGTCGAGACGGCTGCCGGACAGGCGCACTACCAGGTGCTGCGGCAAGTGCGACCCTGCCCGGACCGGTGGCCGCGCAGGGTTGGCATCCCGGCGAAGCGGCCCCTCTACCAGGTGGACGCCACTCCCCCGGGCTAGCTCACGGCCCAGGAGCTGGCGCGGCGCCCGCCGGTAGCGGGCCGCGGATCGCCGGCTGCTGGAACGGCGTCCTGTTCCACGTGAAACACGGCGCCGCGGACCGCCGGACTGTCAATCGATGGGACGTCCACGGATGGTCGAGAGTTCCCCGGGTCGAGAAGGGCAGGCGAGTAAGCTCCCCAGCCGGACCGGCGCGGTGGAGGCGACCTGTGGGCGCACTGGCGCGCAGGGCACGCCCGGACGGTTCCACGTGAAACGCCGGATCGCCCGAGGGCGAGGGAGGCTTGGCTGCGAGATGGAGACGGCGCGCTGATGTCCCTGCACGACGGAACGTCGGGCGGTGTGCCGTCGGCGGGTGTGCCGGCGGTGACACCCGCCAGCAGGCGACCGCTGCCACGGGTGTTCGCCGTGGCCAACCAGAAGGGCGGGGTGGGCAAGACGACCACCACGGTGAACCTGGGGGCGGCCCTTGCCGATCTGGGCCACCGGGTGCTGGTGATGGACCTGGACCCGCAGGGCAACGCGACGACGGGGCTGGGCATCGAGGCGCGGAACTTCGACAACTCGATCTACGACGTGCTGCTGCACGACGTGGCCCTCGAGGACACGATCGAGCCGACGAGCATCAAGAACCTGTTCGTGGCGCCGGCGACGATCGACCTTGCGGGCGCCGAGATCGAGCTGGTCCCGGCGTTCAGTCGTGAGCTCCGGCTGCGCAAGGCGGTTGCTGAGCTGGGCGACGACTTCGCGTACGTCCTGATCGACTGCCCGCCGTCGCTCGGGCTGATCACGATCAACGGGCTGGCCGCCGCGAGCGAGGTGCTGGTCCCGATCCAGTGCGAGTACTACGCCCTGGAAGGACTGGGCCAGCTGCTGCGGAACGTGGAGCTGGTGCGGTCGAACTTGAACCCGCGCCTTGCGGTGACCACGATCGTCCTGACGATGTACGACGCTCGGACGAAGCTGGCGGAGCAGGTGGTTCGTGAGGTGCGGGACCACTTCGGCGAGGTGGTGTGCCGGACGATGATCCCCCGCTCGGTGCGGATCTCCGAGGCGCCGTCGTTCGGGCAGCCGGTGACGCTCCACGACCCGTCGTCTCGGGGGGCCATCGCCTACCGGGAGCTGGCAAAGGAGGTGGCCCGTGGCTCGGCGTAGCGGACTGGGGCGTGGCCTTGGTGCCCTGATCCCGACCGAGGTGCAGCACCCGTCGAGCGCCC
Organism: Actinomycetes bacterium; assembly: GCA_021809425.1. Taxonomy (GTDB): domain Bacteria; phylum Actinomycetota; class Acidimicrobiia; order Acidimicrobiales; family Bog-793; genus JAKBAA01. The sequence goes on from JAKBAA010000041.1 coordinate 15,419, forward strand.
TGCAGGAGGTGCCGCTGGCCGAGGTGCGCCCCAACCCGTTCCAGCCGCGCAAGGAGTTCAGCGAGGAGGCGCTGTCGTCACTGGTCGACTCGATCCGGGCGGTCGGGGTGCTCCAGCCGGTGCTGCTCCGGCCGGTCGACGGGGGCGGGTTCGAGCTGATCGCCGGTGAGCGCCGCTGCCGGGCAGCCCGGCGGGCCGGGCTGCAGACGATTCCCGCTCTGGTGCAGGACGTCAACGACGCCACCAGCCTCGAGCAGGCGCTGATCGAGAACATCCAGCGCGAGCAGCTGAACGTGCTCGACGAGGCCGCCGCCTATCAACAGCTGATCGAGGAGTTCTCGCTCACCCACGACGAGGTCGCTCGCCGGGTGGGGCGGAGCCGGGTGGCGGTGACCAACGCGCTGCGGCTCTTCCAGCTCCCACTGCCCGTCCAGCGGCTCGTCCGGGACGAGCGCCTGACCGCCGGCCACGCCCGCGCCTTGCTCGGCACCCCGGACCGCGAGGTCCAGGAGTCGCTCGCCCGCCGGGCGGTCGACGAGGGACTGTCGGTGCGTGCGGTCGAGCGGATGATCCGGGAGCTCGCTGCCGGCGACGAGGCGGGCGAGGATGCTGCCGGTGCCGACGGGTCGGTCGTGGCCGACGGCGTGGTCCTGGGCCAGACGGCTGACCCGCCGGCTGACCCGCCGGTCGCTCCCCCAGTCGACCTGGACGAGGCTGCCGGCGCCGGATGGGATGCCGGGCAGGCCGCCCTCCGGTCGGCGGCCGGCCCTGCGCTCGTCCCACCGGCCGGTCCCGGTTCGCCGTGGGCCGGCGAGGGCGACGGGGCTGCGGTGACGAGCTGGAGCTGGGCGGGTGCCGACGAGGCGGCGGCGTCGCCGGCCGAGGTTCTCGTCGGTGGGCCGGAGCGTGGCGACGGCGCGGGGGCGCTGCGGCCCACGGCGCTGCGCCCTCCGGGCTTCCTCGAGCTGGAGGAGCTGCTCGCAGACCACCTCGACACGCGCGTCCGCGTGGAGATGTCGGCTCGTCACGGCCGGGTGGTGATCGACTTCGCCACCCTGGAGGATCTGGAGCGGATCTACCGGGTCATGGTGGAGGGACGTCCCTCCTGAGGGGCCGCCGCCTGGGAGGCACCGGGTGACGCCGGCTGCAGCAGAGGGCCGGGCGCCCGATCCCGTAGGGTGCGGTGGAGGTCGACGGTCGAGCTGCAGCTGAGGTGCGGGTGCCGCAGGCCTCGATCCCTCATCGAGTGTCCCCCGCCGAGCCGACAAATGCCCTGGTCAGCCGGCTGCGGTCACCATTCGTTCACCGGACCGCATCGCTCCGTTCACGGCTAACGCACAGATCGATGTTGATCCACAAGCTGTGCACGAGGTTGTGGATCATGGAGAAAGTGCTGGTCAGCACCCCAGAGGGCGGTTGATGTCCGCCGCCTCCCGCTCGAGCCAGGTGCCGAGGGACTGGACGACGATGCGGGCGAGCTCGGCGAGGCGCTGGGTGAGGATCTGGGGCTGGCCGAGGCAGAGCTCGACGGCGGGCATGCGGGTCTCGCGCAGGATCGGGAGGGCCATGCCGCGCACGCCGCCGTCGTCGAGGGCGAGCGCCGTGGGCAGCTGGTCCTGGATGAGCTCGGCAAGGTGGCGACCGACGATGGACTCGGTGCGGTAGCCGCTGTAGTAGGCGGTGAAGCAGCAGCGGGCCTCCGGGTCGAGGCGGAGGCTGACCACGCCGTGGGCGCCGGCCGCGTTGGCCTCCTCGGCCTGACGGGAGGCGTCAGGGGGGTAGAGGGTGAGGGGTTGGGCGCCCACCTCGCGCAGGGCGCGTGACAGTGCGCCCACTCCTGCGGCAAAGCCGCCGGCGCCGCCGATGCCGATGCGGCAGCCGCGCAGGCTGGAGAGGCCGGCAGAGGTGAGGCGGAAGCGCTCGCGCAGCGGGCTGGCCGGTGCGGGGTTGCCGTGGGGCGAGCCGACCCGGTCGAGCTCGGCGAGGGTGGCGCGGCCGCCGATGCCGTCGACGGCAAGGCCGGCGTTGCGCTGGAAGTCGACGAGGGCGGCGGCGGTCTGGTCGCCGAAGATGCCGTCGATGCGGCCGGTGTCGAAGCCGAGGACGCTGAGGCGCCGCTGGAGCTCGGCAACGTCGTCGCCGCGGAGCATCGGGGCGTGGCGGTAAAGGGGGCGGTCACCGAGGCGGTAGCCGGCCTCGACCAGGACCGCCCAGGTGTGGGCGTCGCAGGTGCCGTCCGGGGTGAGGCCGCGCCGCTCCTGGAGCTGGCGGACGGCGGCAGCCGTCGAGCCGGCGAAGACGGCGGGCGGATCGTCGCTGGGAAGCCCGCAGGCGGCGAGGCGCTGCTGCAGGTCGGCGACGGCGTCGCCCTTGTCACCGACCTGGAGGGGCAGCGACGAGCCGGACGATCCGGGCAGCTGGGGATCCGGCATCTCGGGGGGCAATGCTAGGGCCGCGCCAGCTGGTCGTGGACCAGCGGCGCGGCCCGAGCCACCATCACGGGCGGGCGGTCGCGAGGGTGCTCAGAGGTGCGGCTCGATCTCGGCGAGGAGCGCCGACTTGGAGCGGGCGCCGACGAGGCGGGCCTGGGGCTGGCCGTCCTTGAAGAGGATGAGCGTGGGGATGCTCATGACCTCGTAGCGCTGGGCCGTCTTGACGTTGTCGTCCACGTTGAGCTTGACGACGCGCAGGGCCTCGCCCTTCTCGGCGGCGATCTCGTCCAGGATCGGGGCGACCATCTTGCACGGTCCGCACCACTCGGCCCAGAAGTCGACGAGGACGGGGCGGTCGGCCAGCCCCACCTGCTCGTCGAAGGTGGCGTCGCTCACGTTCGTGCTGTGCTCTCCCATCAGGGGACATCCTCCTTCGCGCCCGGTCGGGGCGTCATCCCGGCGGTTCGGCCGCCGGCTCCTCGGTCAACGCGCCCAGCTCAGGGCGCATTCCGGCCGTGGCGGACGTTACCCGCTCAGGCCGGCACGTGGCCGCCGTGGCGGGCGGCCTCGAGGTAGTGCTCGACGTCGAGCGCGGCCATGCAGCCGGAGCCGGCGGCCGTGATGGCCTGGCGGTAGTCGTGGTCCTGGACGTCGCCGCAGGCGAACACGCCGTCGGCGCTCGTGCGTGTGCCGGCGTGGGTGACGATGTAGCCGGCGTCGTCGAGGTCGAGCTTGCCGTTGAACAGCGCCGTGTTGGGGGCGTGGCCGATGGCGACGAAGCAGCCGTCGAGAGGGACGTCGCTGACGGCACCGGTGACGACGTCGCGGACGCGCATGGCGCGGAGGCGCTCCTCGCCGAGCAGCTCCTCGACGACGCTGTTCCAGAGGAACGAGATCTTGGGGTTGGCGAGCGCCCGGTCCTGCATGATCTTGGAGGCGCGCAGCTCCTTGCGGCGGTGGACGATGAGGACGGACGAGGCGAACTTGGAGAGGAAGATCGCCTCCTCGAGGGCAGAGTCGCCGCCGCCGACGACGGCGATGGGCTGGCCGCGGAAGAAGAAGCCGTCACAGGTGGCACAGGTGGAGACGCCGTGGCCGAGCAGGCGGTCCTCGCCGGGGACGCCGAGCATGAGGGAGCGGGCGCCGGTGGCGACGATGAGGGCCTTGGTGCGGTAGTCGGGCTCGGCGGCGTCCGGGTCGCCCGTCCAGATCTCGATCGGCGAGCGACCGAGCTCCACCCGGGTGGCCTTGACGGTGACGTACTCGGCCCCGAAGCGGGCGGCCTGGGCCCGGAAGTTGGCCATGAGCTCGGGGCCCATCACCCCTTCGACGAAGCCGGGGAAGTTCTCGACCTCGGTGGTCAGCATGAGCTGGCCACCGGGCTGGTCGCTCGTCGAGGAGGGCTCGCCCTCGAGGACGAGCGGGGCCAGGTCGGCGCGGGCGGTGTAGATGGCCGCCGTGAGGCCGGCCGGGCCGGAGCCGAGGATGATGACGTCGTGGTCAGACATGGTTGTCCGCTTTCATGGTTCGCCGGCTGAGCCGGAACAGGATGCCACCGGCCGCCACCAGGAGGGCGCCGACGAGGAGGTCGGCCCCCCAGACGCGCCCGCCGAAGGCGTCGTGGGTGAGGAGGCGTACCACGCCGACCAGGCCGAGCACGAGGACGGTCGTGCCGAGCGCCGCGACGACGAGGCCGATGAGCACGAGCTTGAGCGCGAGGAGCGCCGGACGCAGGGACTTGTCGCGGACGAGCTCGACGAAGGACTCGACGGCCGCGCTCGCCCGGCTGGCCCAGTCGGGGGCGGCGGGCGCGGTGCCGTCGCCCGGGGGTGCGCTGGCGCGCGGCTGCTCCATGGCAACGAGGTTAGACAGGCGTCCAGGCTGCCGTACAGGGGAAGGCAGGCGTTCGGCCGGATCAGGCGTACGGCCGGATCAGACGTACGGGGGGTCAGGCCGGCGGCTGGACGGCGCAGAGGGCAAGGGTGCCCGGGCCGGTGTGGGCGCCGATGACGGGCCCGAAGTCGCCGACGATCGGGGCCTGGGCCACCTCGAGGGAGCCGACGAGGTCGAGCAGGAGCGCGAGGTCGTCGTCGGTGGCGGCGGCATGGACGACGCCGAGCCGCTCGAGGGGGCCGAGCTTGGCGACGCGCTCGACGAGGTAGCGGATCGAGCGGGACCGGGTGCGCTGCTTGGACTCGGCGACCACCTCGCCGTCGCGGAGCTGGATGACGGGCTTGATGGAGAGGAGCGACCCGAACACCGCCTGGGCCGCCCCGATCCGGCCGCCCCGGCGGAGGTACTCGAGGGTGTCGAGCACCCCGAAGATGGACGTGCGCGCCAGGTGGTCGCGCACGGCGCCGCACACCTCCTCGAGCCCGCCGCCGCCCGCCGCCCGCCGGGCCCCGTCGAGCGCCGCCATCCCGAGGCCGAGCGAGGCCGAGCGCGAGTCGATGACGGCCACCTCGATCTCGCCGGCCGCCTCCTGCGCGCCGTTGCACGCGGCTTGGTATGTTGCCGAGAGCGAGGAGGAGATTGTTACACAGACAACGCCCGTGCAACCTCTGTCTCGAGCCCGGAGGAAAGCTGCATGGAAGCTGCCAGGAGATGGGGCAGACGTCTCGGGCACGGCACCACCACTCGCACATCGCTGCCAGAAATCAGCGGGCGTGAGCGAGCGTACCTGGTCGGGGCCGAGGTCGCCGAGCCGGACGTCGATGGGCACGATCTCGATGCCGGCGTCGGCAGCGAGCCGAGCGTCGAGATCGGAGGCGCTGTCAGTGATGAGCGCGATGTCGGGCACGGATCCCCTTCGGATGGTCTCGTCCACGTCGCCGGGAAGTCTGCCAGGAACGGACGGCTGACGCGGCACCTGCGCCGCCGAGGTAGACGGCGCCACCAGCGAGGACGGTGACGACGAGCCGGGCCCATCCCCCGGCACCGGAGCCGGTCCCGGCACCGAGGACGGCGGAGACGAGGGCGACCACGAACGCCATCACCAGGCTGAGGGCGAGCGAGCGGAGCGAGGCGACGAGGACGCCGCGCCCTCCGATCGTCCCGAGCCGCTCGCGCAGGACGAGCAGGGAGACGGCGGCGCCGACGGTGTAGGCGATCGAGTAGGACAGGGCGAGGCCGCGCACGCCGAGCACGTGGTAAAGGAGGATGGCGGCCAGGATGTTGGTGCCGTTCTCGAGGACGTACAGGACGAAGGCGGTGCGCGTGTCCTGCATCGCCTGGAAGGCCCGGATGGTGACGAGGAAGATGCAGAAAGCGGGCAGGCCGAGGGCGAACATGACGAGCACCTCGGCCGTCGTGCGGGCCTCGCCGACGGTGAGGGCGTGGTGGCGCAGGACCAGGTCGATGATCGGCCGGGCGAGGAGCAGGTAGCCGACGGTGGACGGCAGGACGAGTGCGAGGGTCTGGCGGGTGGCCCTGCCGACGCGCCGGCCCATCGTGGCGAGCTGCCCGCTCGCCCAGGCGCGGGTGAGGTCGGGCGAGGCCACGTTGATGACCGAGACGGCGACCACACCGAAGGGGAATTGGAAGAACTGGAAGGCGTAGGTGTAGGCGCTGACGTTGCCGGGGCCGAGGTGGTACTCGAGGGCGAGCACGATGAACACGGCGAGCTGGTTGGCGACGACGAAGCCGAAGGTCCAGCCGGAGAGGGCCATGATGGTGCGCACGGCCGGGTCGCGCGGGCGCCACACGAAGCGCAGGCGGAGCCCGGCCCGGGCCATGGACGGGACGAGGGCCAGCGCCTGGAGGGCGACGCCGGCCGTGGTGCCGATGCCGAGCAGCTCGAGGAGGCCGGTGTGGGCCCGGACGCCGGTGATCGTGGCGGTGTGGCCGACGACGGCGAAGGCGAGCAGGACGGCGATGCCGACCAGGTTGTTGAGGACCGGGACGAACCCGACCGTGACGAACCGGTCGCGGGTGGCGAGGATGGCGGCCATCAGGCTGATCGCCCCGTAGCAGAGCAGCTGGGGGGCGAACATGCGCAGGAGGTCGACGGCGACGGCGCGCTCGGCCGGCGCCGTCTTGCCGAAGGTGTACAGGTCGATCACCGCCGGCGCCGCCAGCCAGAACAGCACGGTGGTCACGACGAGCACCACGACCGACAGGGAGACGACCGCCGAGATCGACTCGACGGCCTCGTCGCGTGAGCGGGTGGCGAGGCGCTCGACGAACACGGGGACGAACGTCGAGGCCAGCACCCCGCCGAGGACGAGGTCGTGGATCATGTTCGGGGTGTTGTTGGCCAGGTTGAAGGCGTCGGCGAGCTTGGCTCCGCCGAGGGCGTAGGCGAGCACGACCAGGCGGAGCAGGCCGGTGAGGCGCGACAGCAGGGTGGCGCTCGCCGTGCCGAGCGAGGCGCGGGCGAGCTGGTTGGCCCGGTGCCGCCCGGAGGCGGCGGGCGAGTCGGCGGCGGGGCGGGTGCCGATGGCGGTCACGACCGCGCGGCCGCCGCCAGGTCGGTCGCCCCGGGCCCGGACCCCGGCCCGCCGCCCGGCCCGGCCCCCGGTGCAGCGCCGGTCGCGGGCCGGGTCCGCCGCCTCCGGCGGCTGGAGCGGATCCACCAGATGAGCAGGACGAGGACGGCGCCGGCGGAGAGGGCGACGGCGGCGCCGGAGATGGCGGTGGAGCGGATGGTGACCTCCACGCTGACGAGGACGGCCTCGTTGCGGGGGCTGAGGAGGGACAGCTCCAGGCGGGAGGAGCCGGAGGTGTGGGTGCTGACCCGGATGTCCCGCTGGACGGCGGGGCCGGCGAGCGCGAGCGGCAGCTCGAGGACCGACTGGCCGTTGGCGAACGTGAGGTCGCTGCTGCGGAGCTGGAGCAGGACGTGGACCGGGTAGCCGACGCTCGAGGTGGCGGTGACCGGGATGCGACCGGACCGTGAGGTGAGGGTGGTACGGGACTCGGACAGGGCGAGGGCGCCGGCGATCCGGTGGAGGGCGGCGGCAGGGGCGCCTTCGTAGGCGGCGTGCTGGTGGCGGTCGAGGGCGGCACCCTCCCCGACGAGGATCGCCCGCTCGAGGCGGCCGGCGAGGGCGGTGTCGGTGGGGACGACCGAGCGGAGGGTGTCGAGGACGCGGCGGGCGGCGCCGACGGAGCGGCGGATCGCCGCCACGGCCCGGCCGTCGGGCCGACCGTCTGCGAGCGAGCCGGTGGCGGCGGTGCCGTTGGCGCCGGCGGGGACGGTGGCGAGCAGGTGGGACAGGGTGACCGGGCGGAGCACCGGGCTGCCGGCGAGGCCGGCGAGGACACGGGAGAGGAACCGGGTGGGCGCGGCCGGGGAGCCGACGACGACGACGCCGCGGGGCTCGGTGGCGAAGGGGTCGTCGAAGTAGACCGAGGAAGCCTCGGCGAGGAACCGCTCGGCGGCGAGCACCGGGTCGGAGCCGCCGCCGCCGTCGAAGGTGGCGGCGAGACCGGGGTCGCTGAGGACGCCCTCGGTGCTGGCGGTCGGGGCGGCCGACGGCGAGCGGGAGCCGCCCGGCGAGCTGCGCGGGGAGCCGCCCGGGGAGCCGCCCGGGGAGCCGGCGCCGGGGGCGGCGAGCAGGAGCGGTGCGGTGGGGGTCGCCACCGGGCTGACCGGGGTGGACAGGCTGGAGGGCGGGAGGACGAGCGAGGCGATGCCGTCGCTGCGGAGCGCCCGGAGGCCGGCGGGGTCGAGCTGGTCGGTGACGACGTACGGGCCGTCGGCGAGCGGGGTGTGGAGGTGGGAGGCGACGACCTGGCGGTCGGTGGCGAGCTGGCGGGCGAGCTCGCCGGTGAGGCCGGTCTGGGCGAGGGTGTCGGTCGCCGTGGCGGCGTAGGTGGCGGGAAGGAGCTGGTCCCGGCCGGCGGCGAGCAGTCCGGTGAGGTTGCTCAGCACGCCGCGGGCGGCGCCGTCGCCGTTGGCGAGGGCATCGACGAGCTGGCCGTGGACGGCGAGGCTGACCGGGGCGGTGGTGGCACGGGCGAGCGTCGCGAGGAGCTCGGCGAGCTGGTCGAGGCGGGAGCGCGGCAGGGAGACCGAGCCGTCGGGGGAAAGGGCCGGGTGGGTGCCGACGGGCAGGACGAGGGCGACGTCGAGCGGCAGGGAGCCGGCGGTGGGGGGGGCGTAGACGAGGTAGGTGGTGAGCGAGGCGAGCGGGGCGCCGTCGGTGCGGTCGATGACGACCAGCTCGAGCGGGTAGACCCCCGGGCAGACGCCGCCGGTGGCGCAGTCGAGGGCGAGGGTCGGGGCGGACGGGCGGCTGGTGGCGGGGGTGGAGCCGGTGGTGACGGGAAGGTGCAGCCGGACGAGCCCGCCGTGGTCGAGGGAGGCGAGCGGGATGGTGGCCGGGCTGTCGAGGGGGTACTCGCTCGACGGCTCGGTCCCGCCGAAGGTCTCGCGCAGGGCGTCACGGCTGCCGAGGCGCGAGTAGAGGACGACGTTGAGGCCGAGGCGCTCGACCGGCAGGGCAGAGGCGACCCGGAGGGCGAGCTCGGAGCCGGAGGGGCCGGTGACCCAGGGCGTCTGGCTGGCGAGCGCGACGGTGGCCGGGGTGGCGCCACCGGTGGTGGCGGCGGCGGCCCGCGCGCCGGCCAGGGGGGCGGCGAGGAGCAAGGCGAGCGCGACGACCAGCACCGGTCCGGCCGGGTGGCGCCACGACCCTCTCGAGCAGGGCGGCACGGGCGCCAGTACCTCCGATCGGTCAGCGCGGCACGCCATCCTACCGGGGCATCGGCGCCGTGCGAGGGGCGGTTAGCGTCGTGGACGGTGCCCGTCCTGCTCGGCTCTCATCCCGCCTGCCTCGCGCACGACCCCGGCCCGGACCACCCGGACCAGCCGGGGCGCCTGGCAGCGGTACGTGCCGGCATCGAGGCGGCCGGGCTGGACGGAGCGCTCGTCGAGTTCGCCCCGCGGGCGGCGCCGCGGGCGGCGATGGGCCGGGTGCACGACCTCGGGTACCTGCAACGGCTCGAGGAGGAGGCGGCGGCCGGGGCGCAGCTGGACGCCGACACGGTGGTCGGGCCCGGGTCGTACGAGGCGGCGCTGCGGGCCGCCGGCGCCGGGCTGGAGGCGGTGGAGCGGCTGGAGCGGGGCGAGGGGTCGAGCGCCTTCCTCGCCGTGCGCCCGCCGGGGCACCACGCCCGGCCGTCGTCGGCGATGGGGTTCTGCCTGGTCAACAGCGTGGCGGTGACGGCGGCAGCCCTGGTGGCCCGGGGCGAGCGGGTGCTGGTGCTGGACTGGGACGCCCACCACGGCAACGGCACCCAGGAGATGTTCTACGCCGAGCCGGACGTGCTGTTCGTGTCGCTGCACGAGTACCCGGCCTACCCGGGGACGGGGGGGCTCACCGAGACCGGGGCCGGCGCCGGGACGGGGTCGACGATCAACGTGCCGTTCCCGTCGGGCACCTCCGGGGACGCCTACCGGCTGGCTTTCGACGAGGTGGTGGTGCCGGCGGCTGAGCGGTTCTCGCCGAGCTGGCTGGTGGTGTCGGCGGGGTTCGACGCCCACCGGGCCGACCCGCTCACCGACCTCGGCCTGACGGCCGGCGACTTCGCCGACCTGACCCGGCGCGCCCTCCAGCTGGCGCCGCCGGGGCGGCGGATCCTGTTCCTGGAGGGCGGCTACGACCCCGGTGCCCTGGCCGCCTCGGTGGGCGCCACGGTGGCGGCGCTGGCCGGGGTCGACTACCGGCCGGAGCGGGCGAGCAGCGGTCCGCTCGGCAGCGCCGACGGGGCGGGGCCGGCGGCGGTGGTGGCGGCGGCCCACGCCCTGCACGAGCGGCTGGCGGCGGGCTGAGCGGTGGCGGCGGGGCCACTACCCTGCCAGCCCATGGTTCCCGAGCGGCTCCGCCCGGTCATCGAGGAGACGGCGCCGCTGGCCGAGCGGTTCGGCCAGGCCGGGCACCGGCTGTACCTGGTCGGGGGGGCCGTCCGGGACGCCATCGTCGGCCGGCCCGGTGGCGAGGCGGCCGGGTCGATGGACGTCGACTTCACGACCGACGCCCGGCCGGACGAGATCGAGGCGCTGGTGCGGCCGATCGCCCAGGCGGTGTGGAGCCAGGGGAAGCGGTTCGGCACGATCGGCGCCGAGCTGGGGGGCCGCCGCTACGAGATCACGACGCACCGGGCCGAGGCGTACGACCCGGCGTCGCGAAAGCCGGAGGTGGCCTTCGGCGACGACGTGGTCGAGGACCTGGCCCGGCGGGACTTCACGGTGAACGCCATGGCGCTGCGCCTGCCCGAGCTGGAGCTGGTCGACCCGTTCGACGGTCTGGGCGACCTGGCGGCGCACCGCCTGCGGACGCCGGGCGCCCCTGAGGCGTCGTTCAGCGACGACCCGCTCCGGATGCTGCGGGCGGCCCGGTTCGTGGCCGGGTACGGGCTCGAGCCGGAGCCGGCCCTGGTGGCGGCGATCGAGGCGCTGGCGGCGCGCCTCGAGATCGTCTCGGTCGAGCGGATCCGGGACGAGCTGGACAAGCTGCTGGTCGTGCCCGACCCGGAGCCCGGGCTGTGGCTGCTGGTGCAGACCGGTCTCGCCGCCCACTTCCTGCCGGAGCTTCCCGCCCTGGCGCTCGAGCAGGACCCGGTCCACCGGCACAAGGACGTGCTGGCCCACACGATCGCCGTGGTGGCGAAGACGCGGCCGGACAAGGTGCTGCGCCTGGCCGCCCTGCTGCACGACATCGGCAAGCCGCGCACCCGCAGCTTCGGGCCGGGCGGGGTGAGCTTCCACCACCACGACGTGGTCGGTGCCCGGATGGCCCGCGTCCGGCTGCAGGCGCTCCACTACCCGACCGACGAGATCACCCAGGTGGCCCAGCTGGTCGAGCTGCACCTGCGGTTCCACACCTACCAGATGGGGTGGACCGACTCGGCGCTGCGCCGCTATGCCCGGGATGCCGGCGACCTGCTCGGTCGGCTCAACGAGCTGACGCGGGCCGACTGCACGACCCGCAACCAGGCGAGGGCGCGCGCCCTCGAGCGGCGGATGGACGACCTCGAGGTGCGCCTGGCCGAGCTGCGCGAGCGGGAGGCGCTGGAGGCGATCCGGCCGGAGCTCGACGGGACGGCCGTGATGGAGCTGCTCGGCATCGGCCCCGGGCGTGAGGTGGGCCGGGCGCTCGCCTTCCTGCTGGAGGTCCGCCTCGACGAGGGGCTGGTCGGCGAGGAGGTGGCGCGCCGGCGGCTGCTCGAGTGGTGGGCAGCCGAGCAGCCGGGCCCGCCGGCCGGGCCCCGGTCGGCCTGACGGGCGGACCGGGTCGGGCCGGGGCGGGCCGGGGCCGGGTCGGGGCGCGGGCCTGCGCCCGCCGGAGCCCCCTCAGGCGTCGGGGAGGGGCCGGTGGGTGCTGCGGTCGAGGGCGTCGGCGAGGTAGGTGCGGAAGGGCGCCCCGATGGCCGGGTGGTCGAGGGCGAGCTCGACGATGAGATCGGAA
>JAKBAA010000042.1 GCA_021809425.1 Actinomycetes bacterium
CAGGTGCTCGTTGAGCAGCCGCCGGTTGACCTCGAGCAGCTTCGCCGGGACCGGGTGCACGCTCGTGGCGGTCGGCACCGTCAGGCTGGCGGTCATGTTCTCGACGATCCGTGCCTGCACCCCGCGAAGCGCCACCGCCGGCTCGGCGCCCGCCGGAGCTGCCGTCTGCGGGGCTGCCGTAGCAGGGGTCGCCGGGGTCGGGGTCGGGCGGTCCGCGCCGATCACCGTCGCCAACGTCGCCACCGTCGGGGGAACCGTCCCGGCGACCGGCGTCGCAGCCGGGGCCGGGGTGGCCGGTGCCGGGGCGGCCGGTGCCGGGGCGGCGGGTGCCGGGGCGGCGGGTGCCAGGGCGGCCGGTGCCAGGGCGGCCGGGACCGGCGTGGTCGGGGGCGTGGTCGGGGGTGGGGGCGTCGTGGAAGGCGCCCCGGCGGCTACCGGCTCGGCCGCCTGCGCGGGGGCGGCGGGCCGGACCGGCGGGGCGGCCACGGTGGCTGCCGGTGACGGGGCATTGGAGCGGTAGTCGGTGAAGAACTCCCGCCAGCTCTCGCTCACCGAGCCGGGGTCGGCGACGTAGCTCTGGTAGAGCTCCTCGACGAGCCAGGCATTGAGCCCGAGGGCGCCGGCCTCGCCGTCACGCCGCACACCGTTCCCGTTGGCCACCACCTGGCCGATCCTACCGGCGTGGACTGGCCGGACGCATGTCCGCCCGCCGCCCGACCGGCCGTGCCGGCGGCCACCGGGCGGGGGCACGGCGGCGGGTCAGTCGAGGTTGGCGCCGTGCCGGCGGACGTGGTCGTTGACGGCGTAGTAGGCGTCGATCGACTCGCCGGCGTCGCCCCAGAAGCCGTCGAGGACGTCGTAGGCCATCCGGCCGTGCTCGACGTAGTGGTTGTTGACGTCGGTGATCTCGAGCTCGCCCCGCTGGGAGGGTTCGAGCCGGCCGATCACGTCGAAGACGTCGGGGCCGTAGCAGTACACCCCGGTGACGCACAGCTCGCTCGGCGGGAGCTCGGGCTTCTCGACGATGCGGGTGACCCGGCCGTCGTCGGCCAGCTCGGCGACGCCCAGATGGCGGAGGTGGACCGGGTCGTCGATGCGCGCCAGCAGGATCCGGGCTCCCTCGGCCTGGCGGCTGAACGCCTCGACGGTCGGCCGGATGCAGCGACCGAAGATGTTGTCGGCCAGCATCACCATGACGCGGTCGTCGCCGACGAAGCGGGCGGCGAGCCCCAGCGCCTCGGCGATGCCGCCGGGGCGGTCCTGGTAGGCGTAGGACAGGCGGGCGAGCCCGTGGTCGTCGCCGTTGGACAGCAGCCGCAGGAACTCCCCGGCGTGGGTGCCGCCGGTGACGACCATCACCTCCTCGATGCCCGCCTTGACGAGCGCCTCGATGGCGTAGGCGATCATCGGCCGGTCGTAGATGGGAAGGAGGTGCTTGTTGGTGATCCGCGTCAACGGGTAGAGCCGGCTGCCGGTCCCGCCGGCGAGCAGGACCCCCCTCACCGCCGACGCACCCGGGGCGGTGCGGCCGGCACGGTTGGACAAGGTCGGGCCACGGCCGGGCAGCCTACAAGGCTGCCGCCGGCGGATCCCCGCCGGCGGCGAGCTCGGCGAGGACGGCATCGGCCATCTCCGGCCAGGCGGCGGCCGCCCACGGCCCGAACGGCCGGTCGGTGAGGCCGGCCGCGGCCACACCCGCAGCCGGGTCCACCCAGAAGAACGACCCGGACTGGCCGAAGTGGCCGAAGGTGGCCGGCGAGCAGGCCGTGCCGGTCCAGTGGGGCTGCTTCGCCCCCTTCACCTCGAAGCCGAGGCCGAAGTCGCACGGGTCCTGGCGCCCGAACCCGGGGAGCACCCCGGCGAGTCCCGGGAAGGCCACGGTGGTCGCCCGGGCGAAGGTGTCGGGGTGGACGAGGCGCGGGGCGAAGCACTCGCCGACGACGGCGCACAGGTCGTCGAGGCCACCCTCCATGCCGTGGGCCGGCGAGCCGGCGAGGCGGGCGGTCGTCATGCCGAGGGGCGTCAGCACCGCCTCGTCGAGGTAGTCGGCGAACCGGATGCCGGTGGCCGCCTCGACATGGGCGGCGGCCAGCTCGATGCCGGCGTTGGAGTAGATGCGGCGGGCTGCCGGGTGGGCAAGGGTGACCGACGGGTCGTCCGGCGACAGCCCGGAGGCATGGGCCAACAGGTGCGCGAGCGTCGAGCCGGGTGGCCCTACCGTGTCGTCGAGGCCGACGGCCCCCTCCTCGCAGGCCACCAGCACGGCGAGGGCGCTCACCGGCTTGCTCACCGACGCCCAGGCGAAGCGGTGCCCGGTGTCGCCGTGCCGGCCGGCCACGCCGGCCGCCGTGCACGCCGCGACGGCCACCCGGGCGGCCGGCCAGGCATCGGCGAGGGCCAGGCTGCGCACGGGATCGGGCCGGCGTCGGGCGGTCAGACGTCGAGGAAGCGCCGCACGGCGACCGACGAGCCGGCGACACCGACGACCAGCCCGACGGCCACCACGAGCAGCTCGGTCATCAGCAGGTCGTGCGCCGGCAGCACCGACGAGGCGAGCACGTTCACGTGGTAGTGCCGGATGAGGTAGCTGACGCCCATGTTGGACAGCAGGACGATCACGACGGCGACGATGGCACCGAGCATCCCCTGGACGAGCCCCTCCAGCATGAACGGGATGCGGATGAACCAGTTGGTGGCGCCCACCAGCTTCATCACGCCGACCTCCCGTCGGCGGGCGAAGATGGCCATGCGGATGGCGTTCAGGATGAGGACGAGCGACGACACCAGCAGGACAACGGCGATCACGAGCAGGATGACCTGCAGGACGTTGGTCACCTGTTGGAGCACGTGGATGCTCTGGCTCGGCACCTCGGCCCGGTAGACGCCGGGCACCCCGCTGAACTGGGCGGCGACGGCCGGCCCGTCGTTCGGGTTGGCGAGCTGGCAACGGAAGACCGGCGGGGTCGTCGCCGGGGTGAGGGCGGCGACGGCCGACGGGGACCCCGACAGCAGCTTGATGGCCTGCTGGTACGACTGCTCGTGGTCGAGGTAGGTGAAGTGGGTGATCTGGGGGGTCTGCTGGATCTGCGACCGGATGGTGGCGATCTGCGCCGTGGTGGCGTTCGCCTGGACGAACACCTGCAGGTTGACGTTACGGCCCAGCTCGCCGATCTGGCGGTTGACCGCCTGGCGCAGCAGGAGGGCCGTGCCGACGAGCGACAGCGAGACGGCCACGGTGAGCACCGCGGCGAGGGCCATCAGCCGGTTGCGCCACAGGTTGGTGGCGGTCTCCTTCGCCACGTACTCGATCGAGAGCGCCATGGCTCAGCGCTGGCCGCGCCGCGCCCGGACGGCGGCCACCCGGCCGGTCCTCCGGGACGGGTCCTGGTCGGCGAGGCCGGCGGCGACCGCCGGCACCCCCCTCGTCGACGTCGAGGAGGCGTCGCCGTAGCCGTAGATGCCGCGCTCCTGGTCGCGCACCAGGTGGCCACGGTCCAGCTCGATGACACGCCGGCGCATCGAGTCGACGATGCCGACGTCGTGGGTCGCCATGACCACGGTGGTCCCGGTGCGGTTGATCCGGTCGAGCAGCTTCATGATGCCCTGGCTGGTCGACGGGTCGAGGTTGCCGGTCGGCTCGTCGGCCAGCAGCACGAGGGGGCGGTTGACGAACGCCCGGGCGACCGCCACCCGCTGCTGCTCGCCGCCGGACAGCTCGTCGGGGCGACGGTCGTGCTTCTGGCCGAGGCCCACCAGCTCGAGCACCTGGGTCACCTGGCTGCGGATCACCGAGCGCGGCCGTCCGATGACCTCGAGGGCGAAGGCGACGTTCTCGGCCACCGTCTTGTTGGGCAGCAGGCGGAAGTCCTGGAACACGCAGCCGAGGTTGCGCCGCAGGTACGGGACCCGCCAGTGGGACAGCTCGCCGATGTCCCGGCCGGCCACCCAGATGCGCCCGCCGTCGGGGAGCTCCTCGCGCAGCAGCAGCTTGAGGAAGGTCGTCTTGCCCGACCCGGACGAGCCGACGAGGAAGACGAACTCGCCCTTCGTGATCTCGAGCGAGATGCCGGTGAGCGCCGTGACTCCGCCCTTGTAGGACTTGGAGACGTTGTCGAAGCGGATCATGGTGGTCTTCCTCGAGCACCGGTCGCTGCGGCGAGGCCGGCGCCTTGTCGACGAGCGCACACGCCGTGCGACGTGTCGGGTGTCGTGTCCGCTCCGCCGGGCAAGTCCCGGTGCTGTGACGGCCAGAGCACCCTACCAGCGCCCCGTGGGCGATGAAGGTCATTCGGGCAGCCTGCGCCGTTACGACTCCGTGGCGCTCCCCGTGCTGGCGCGCCGGGAGCGCAGGTAGGCGGCCATCAGGTCGTCGAGGTCGCCGTCGAGGACGGCGTCGACGTTGCCCGTCTCGACGTCGGTCCGGTGGTCCTTCACGAGCTGGTACGGGGCGAGAACGTACGAGCGGATCTGGTTGCCCCACGACACGTCGGTCTGCGGCCCGGTCAGCTCGGCCAGCTCGGCTCGGCGTTGCTCCCGCTCCCGCTCGGCGAGCTTGGCGGCGAGGATCTGCATCGCCTTGGCCTTGTTCTGGTGCTGGCTGCGCTCGTTCTGGCAGGACACGACGATGCCGGTGGGAAGGTGGGTGATGCGCACGGCCGAGTCGGTCACGTTGACGTGCTGGCCCCCGGCACCCGACGAGCGGTAGGTGTCGATGCGGAGGTCCTTCTCGTCGATGTCGACCTCGCCGTCCGGCTCCTCGACGAACGGGGTGACCTCGAAGGAGGCAAAGCTCGTCTGGCGGCGATGCTGGGCGTCGAACGGCGACATGCGAACGAGCCGGTGGACCCCCCGCTCGGCGCTCAGCAGGCCGTAGGCGTTCCTGCCGCGCACGAGGAACGTGGCCGACAGCAGCCCTGCCTCCTGGCCAGGGGTCGCCTCGTCGAGCTCGACGGCGAGCCCGTGGCGCTCGGCCCAGCGCAGGTACATCCGCAGCATCATCTCGGCCCAGTCCTGGGCGTCGGTACCACCGGCGCCGGCGTGGATCTCGGCGACGGCATCGCCGCCGTCGAACTCGCCCGAGAACAGGCTGGCCAGCTCCAGCTGGTCGAACACGGTGGCGACCGCCGCCAGCTCGGCGTCGAGCTCGCCGGCGACCGTGGCAAGGGCGTCGCCCCCCTCCTCGACCGCCAGGTCGTAGAGGGCCTGGACGTCGCCGATCCGACGTGCCAGCTCGTCGTACTGGTCCACGTCCGCCTTCGCCCGGCCGTACGACGTGGTGACCTGCCGGGCCCGAACCGGGTCGGACCACAGGTCCGGCACGCCTACGGCCGCCTCCAGACGCGCCAGCTCGCCCCGCTGGGTGGCGATCCGCAGGTACTCCTCGGCCCCGCTCAGGCGCTCGTGCGCCCGGGACAGCTCCTCGGCGATCGTCCGGCGGTCCTCCTCGGGCCCCCGGGCCGACCCGCCGCTCGACGGGGTGGCCACCGTGGCTCAGCTGGCGCCGTGGCAGAGCTTGAACTTGCGACCGCTGCCGCACCAGCACGGGTCGTTGCGCCCGAGCTTCTCCGCCGGGGCCGCTGCCGGGGCAGCCGCCTGGACCGAGCGGCCGGCAAAGCCCTGTGCAGCGGCGGGTCGCGCCGCCGGTGCTGGGGCCGTGCCACGGGAGGCGAGCGGGGCGCCCGCGGGGGCGGGAGCAGTGGAGGCTGCCCCGGCGTCGGGCACGTCCGGCTGGGCGGACGGTGCCGCGCCGATGCTGCGGGCCGGGCCGGTCGCCGGGAGCCCGGCGGCAGGGGTCTCGGCCGCAGGGGGCTCGGCGGTGGCGTTCCCGGCAGCAGGGGGCTCGGCGGCGAGGACGGCGGGGGGCTCCATGGCCTCGATGCCCTGCATGCCGACGGCCGGGTCGTCCGGGAAGGCGTAGCGGGCCTGGCTGAGGTCGAGGGCGACCTCGGGCTCGACGACCACTTGGACGTGGAGGACGTGGCGGACGTAGTCGTCGTCGATGCCGTCGACGAGGCGGCCGAACATCTCGAAGCCCTCACGCTGCCAGGCGACGAGCGGATCGGTCTGGGCGATGCCACGGAGGTGGATGCTGTCGCGGAGGTGGTCCATCTCGGCGAGGTGCTGACGCCAGCGCTGGTCGATGATCTGCAGCATGATCTGGCGCTCGACCTGTCGGAGGACGTCGGTCCCGCCCGGGAAGGTGCGCTCGCGCTCCTCGAGGTGCTCGGTGGCCTCGGCCAGGACCGAGTCGGCGAGCTGCTCGAAGGTCTGGGCCTGCTGGAGGTCCTCGACGGAGAACTGGGTCGGGTAGTACTGGGTGAGCTCGGTGACGAGCCGCTCGAGGTCCCACTCCTCGGAGAAGTCGGAGGCGCAGGCGTCGGCGAGGACCCGGTTGACGGCGTCGACCAGCAGCTCGAGGGTGCGCTCGCCGAGGTCCTCCCCGTCGATGACCTGGATGCGGCGCTCGTAGATGACCTTGCGCTGCTCGTTCATCACCTCGTCGTACTTGAGGACCTCCTTTCGGATCTCGGCGTTCTTCTGCTCGACGGTGTTCTGGGCCCGCTCGATGGCCCGGGAGACCATCTTCGCCTCGATCGGCACGTCCTCGGGGAGGGCGCGGTCCATCACCCAGCTCATGGCGCCGGTGGCGAACAGCCGCATCAGCTCGTCCTCGAGGGACAGGTAGAACCGGCTCTCGCCCGGGTCGCCCTGGCGGCCGGCCCGGCCACGCAGCTGGTTGTCGATCCGACGGCTCTCGTGGCGCTCGGACCCGAGCACGTACAGACCACCCAGCTCGCGCACCTGGTCGGCCTCGCTGCCGCACTCCTCCTTGAACCGGGCCAGCAGGGCGCCGTAGCGCTCCTTCGACTCGTCGGCATCCGGGTCGAGCCCCTCGGCGAGCAGGGCGTCGTGGGCGAGCCCGTCGGGGTTGCCGCCGAGCAGGATGTCGACGCCGCGACCGGCCATGTTGGTGGCGACGGTCACGGCGTGCAGCCGGCCGGCCTGGGCGACGATGACGGCCTCCCGGGCGTGCTGCTTGGCGTTGAGGACATGGTGAGGGATGCCCTGCTTGTCGAGCAGGCGGGACAGGTGCTCCGACTTCTCGACCGACGCCGTGCCGACGAGGACCGGCTGTCCTCGCTCGTAGCGCTCGGCGATGTCGTCGACGACGGCGCCGAACTTGCCGTCCTCGGTCTTGAACACGACGTCGGACTGGTCGGCGCGCACCATCGGCCGGTTGGTCGGGATCGGCACGACCTGCAGGCCGTAGGTGGAGGCGAACTCGGCCGCCTCGGTCTCGGCCGTCCCGGTCATGCCGGCGAGCTTCTCGTACATGCGGAAGTAGTTCTGGAGGGTCACGGTCGCCCAGGTGTGGTTCTCCTCCTTGATCCGGACCCGCTCCTTGGCCTCGACGGCCTGGTGGAGGCCGTCCGACCACCGCCGGCCCTCGAGGATGCGGCCGGTGAACTCGTCCACGATGGCCACCTCGCCGTTGCCGACGATGTAGTCCTTGTCGCGCTTGTACAGCTCCTTCGCCTCGAGCGCCTTGCCCAGCTGGTGGACGTAGTTGACGGCCACGGCGTCGTACAGGTTGTCGACGCCGAGCGCCTTCTCGACCTTGGCGATGCCGGCCTCGGTCGGGACGACCGTCCGCTTCTCCTCGTCGACCTCGTAGTCGTCCTCGCGCCGCAGCGTCCGGACGATGCTGGCGAACTGGTAGTACAGCCGCGGCGAGTCGTCGCTCGGCCCGGAGATGATGAGCGGGGTGCGGGCCTCGTCGATGAGGATCGAGTCGACCTCGTCGACGATGGCGAAGTGGTGCTCGCGCTGCGCCATCTGGCTGCGGTCCCCCGCCATGTTGTCGCGCAGGTAGTCGAAGCCCAGCTCGGTGTTGGTGCCGTAGGTGATGTCGGCGGCGTAGGCGGCCCGCTTGGCCTCGAAGTCGTCGATCTCGGGCACGACCAGGCCCACCTCGAGGCCGAGGAACCGGTAGACCCGGCCCATCCACTCGGCGTCCCGGCGGGCCAGGTAGTCGTTGACCGTCACCATGTGGACGCCGCGACCGGTGAGGGCGTTCAGGTAGGCCGGCAGCGTCGACACGAGCGTCTTGCCCTCGCCGGTGCGCATCTCGGCGATCCAGCCGAAGTGGAGGGCCATGCCGCCCATCAGCTGGACGTCGTAGTGGCGCTGGCCGATCGTCCGGCGGGCCGCCTCGCGTACGACGGCGAAGGCCTCCACGAGCAGGTCGTTCAGGTCCTCGCCCTGGGCGAGCCGCTCCTTGAACGCCACCGTCATATGGGCCAGCTCGTCGTCGCTCATCGCCGCGACCTCGGGCTCGAGGTCGTTGACGAGCGGCACGACGCCGGCCAGGTTGCGGACCTTCTTGCCCTCTCCGGCACGGAGGACCTTGGCGAACACGCTCACGACGTCGAAGTCTACGCCGACACCCGCCGGCCCCCGGGTCGGCCTAGCCGACCTGCACCGGGATCGACCGCCGCCGCGACGCCGAGACGGGGCCGGCAGGGCCGGGCGGCTCGAGCGTGCGCAGCCGGCCGGTCAGGTGGTGCGGCGCAGCCGTGACCACCTCGACGGTGCCGTAGCTGCCGGCCGGCGCCCCGCCGGCAAGGCGCTCGGCCTCGACGAGGGGGAAGTGGCACAGCTTGCCCTGACGCGTCCGACCGGCAAGGACCGAAGGGTCCTTGCGCGACGGCCCTTCCACCACGACCTCCTCGATGCGGCCGAGGCGCGCCTCGTTGGCCTGCAGGGCCGACCGCTCGACGACGACGCGCAGGCGCTCGAAGCGCTCCGCCACCACGCCGTCGGGGACCAGCCGGTCGGTCATCGCCGCCGCCCGGGTGCCGGGCCGGGGGGAGAAGACGAAGGTGAAGGCGCTGTCGTAGCGGGCGGCCGCGACGACCTCGAGGGTCGCCTCGAAGTCGTCGTCGGTCTCGCCGGGGAACCCGACGATGACGTCGGTCGTCACCGCCAGGTCGTCGATCGCCGCCCGGGCGGCGGCCAGGCGCTCGAGGTACCGCTCGGCGGTGTACCCCCGCCGCATGGTGGCGAGCACGGTGTCGCTGCCCGACTGGAGCGGCAGGTGGAGCTGCTCGCAGACCGCCGGCGTGCTTGCCATGGCGGCGATGGTCTCGGGCCGCAGGTCCTTCGGGTGGGGGCTCGTGAAGCGGACCCGGCGGATCCCGGGCACGCCGCCGACGGCGCGCAGCAGGTCGGCGAACAGCGGGCGCGGCCGGCTCGCCCCTTCCTCCACCCAGCCCGGCCCGGCAAGGTGGGCCAGGTCGGCGTGCGCCCCACCGTCGGCCCGCAGGCGGGTGGTCAGGTCCCGGCCGTACGAGTTGACGTTCTGTCCGAGCAGGGTCACCTCGCTCGTCCCGGAGGCGGCCAGCGCCGCCACCTCGTCGACGAGGTCGCCGAACGGCCGGCTCTGCTCCGGCCCGCGTACCGAGGGGACGATGCAGAAGGCGCACGAATTGTCGCAGCCCACCTGGATGGTCACCCAGGCGCTGTGGACCAGCTCGGGGCGCACGAGCGTGGCGCTCGGGAGGGCGTCCGGATCGTCGCTCGGCGCGTCCAGCACCTCGAGCTGCGACCGCCCCTCGGCGCGGGCCGCCTCCAGCAGGGCGTGGGCACGGTGGACGTTGTGGGTGCCGAACACCACGTCGACGAACGGGGCCCGCTCGAGCAGCGCCTCGCGGTCCTTCTGGGCCAGGCAGCCACCGACGGCGATCTGCATCCCGGGTCGCCGCGCCTGCAGCGACTTCAGATGGCCGAGGTGCCCGTACAGCTTGTTGTCGGCGTTCTCGCGGATGCAGCAGGTGTTGAGCACCACCACGTCGGCCTCGTCCAGCCGATCGGTCCGCTCGAGGCCGGCCGCCTGCAGGTCGGTGGCGAGCCGCTCGGAGTCGTGCTCGTTCATCTGGCAGCCGAACGTCCGGACGTAGAACTTCCGGTCCATGCCGGGAGCCTACGCCGGCGCCGGCACTAGCCTCGTCGTCCGTGGATGTCGGAGCCCACGTCAAGGCCGCCGGAGGCCTGCTAGCGAGCCTCGCCCGCGGCGAGGCGCTCGGCTGCGACGTCGTCCAGCTGTTCACCCAGAGCCCACGCCAGTGGCGGCCGACGGCGCACGCCCCCGAGGCCCTCGCCGCCTACCGGGCCGCCGGGGCTGCCCACGGGAGCATCCGGGCGACCTTCTGCCACGCCACCTACCTGATCAACCTGGCCGCCAAGCAGCCGTCCCTCGTCGAGCAGTCGACGGCGACGCTCGCCGACAACCTGCGCGTCGCCACAGCGATCGGGGCGAGCGGCGTCGTCCTCCACGTCGGCAGCCACCTCGGCGCCGGCCTCGAGGCGGTGACCGGCCAGGTCACGACCGCCCTCCGCCAGGCCCTCGACACCGCCGAGACGGCCGCTGGCGAGGCATGCTGCCGGCTGCTCCTCGAGAACGCCGCCGGTGCCGGCGGGACGGTCGGGCGGAGCTTCGACGAGCTCGCCCGCCTGCTCGAGGCCGCCGGCGACGACCGCCTCGGCGTGTGCCTCGACACCCAACACCTCTTCGCTTCGGGCGTCCCCTACCGGACCGTCGAGGAGGCCGACGCCGCCGTGGCCGCCCTCGACCGGGCCGTCGGCCTGGAGCGGCTGGCCTGCCTCCACCTCAACGACTCCAAGGTCGCCCTCGGCGCCAACCGCGACCGGCACGAGAACCTCGGCGAGGGCGAGATCGGCCGGGACGGCCTGGCATGCCTGCTCGGGCACCCGGCCCTGCAGACCGTCCCGGCCATCCTCGAGGTCCCTGGCGACGGCGACGGCCCGCGGGCGAAGGACGTCACCGTCGCTCGCGAGCTCGTCGCCGACGGCCTGGCACGGCGAGCCGGCGGCCGCCCCGGCCGGCCGGCAAGGCGGCGGTGACCACGACCGACGGCGCCGCCGCCACGGGTGGGGTCCCGGCCGCCGGGGCCGCTCCGGGCCGCGACGGCCGGGGCGCCGGGGATGCCGGCGGGGATGCCGGCGGGGGCGGGCGGCGGCGGGTGCTCGCCGGGGTGCCGCGACCGCTCCTCGTGCTCGGCATCGTGGCCATCGCCTTCGTCGCCGTCGCCACCGTGATCGCCTCCGGCTACGGCCGGACGACGGCCGGCACCAAGCCGCTCACCCAGGCCCAGATCCGCCGGCTCTTCCAGTCGGCGGCCGGCACCACCGGGGGTCCGCCGATCGGCTTCACCCGGATCGACCGGCGGGCACCGACGTTCACCCTTCCGCCCGTCGTCGGCACGGCCCCGGTCGATCTCGCCGCCCTGACCGGCAAGCCCCTGGTGGTCAACTTCTGGTACTCGACCTGCCCCCCCTGTCAGAAGGAGGCCCCGGCCATCGCCGCCGTCGCCCGGGCGACGGCCGGCAAGGTGACCTTCGTCGGCGTCGACTACGAGGACAGCCGCTCGGGAGCGGCGGCGTTCCTGCGCCAGCACGGCGAGACGTTCCCCAACGGGTTCGACGGGAGCGGAAGGGTGGCGACCCAGGTGTTCGGCATCTCGGGGACGCCGACCACCTACTTCCTGTCGCCGAACGGCAAGCGCGAGCTCGGGGTCCAGGTCGGCGCCGTCACCGAGCCCCAGCTCGTCCACGACCTTCGCACCCTGTACGGCGTGAAGGCCTGACCGGCACCTCGGCGCCGCCACGGCGTGACGACCTGACCCGGCCGCCGCCGCTGCCGGCGCCGGCCGGGTCAGGTCGGCTGCTGCCAGGGGGCGCGGGTCCAGCTGGCCACCAGCCAGCGGCCGCCCCGGTGGACCAGGACGGCGTTGGCGTCGACGGCGTCGGTCGCCACCGTCGCCACCACCCGCTCGTGGCCGGGTCGCCCGACGATCGTGTCGTGCTGGCCCCACTCGGTGACGACGGCGTCGGCCCGTGCCCGATCGCCGTGGACGGCCACCACGTACCACCGGGTGACCCGCGCCCCGCCCGGCGAGGCCGGCACCGGGGGGCGGCGCTGCTCGCCGGCGACGAGCGAGGCGAGCTCGCCCAGCATCTCGGAGCGGGCGGCCCCGGCGAAATGGGCGCGCACCTCGGTCGCCTGCGCGGCCGACAGGCGGGCGGCGGTCGCCCGGTCGAGCGGCACGGCGGTCCCTGCCGGACCGATCCAGCGGTGCTCGGCCCGACCGAGCCGGCCTGCGCCGCCGCGACCGACCACGAGCGGCACCGAGCGCAGCGCCCATCCTGCCGACGACGGGGGCAGCCCGGCCGGCGCCGGGGCTCCGAGGTTCTCGAACAGGGCGTTTGCCTCCACGAACGCCGCCGCCACCGCACGCCCTGCCGGCGTGCCCTCGACGGGGTTGCCGCCACCCGAGGCCGTGAGCCCGATGCCCGCGGCCGCCCCGCCGACGAGCACGGCGCCCACGACGAGCGGGACCGGCCGGCGCCAACTGCGCCGCCGCGGCCCACCGTCCGGCGGTGCCGGGAGGGGAACCGCCGCCCGGGCGTAGCGCATCCCGGCCGGCGGCCTGCTCGCAGGCACCGGACCCCCGCTTCCCGCCCGGCGCCGCTACTCGGCGGCCGCCGCCAGCACCTCGGCGAGGGCTGGGTGGACGAGGACGGTCTCGGCGATGGCGTCGACCTTGAGCCGGGCGCTCACGGCGAGGCCGATGACGCTGATCAGCTCGGCGGCGTGCGCCCCGACGATCGACCCGCCGAGCACGATGCCGGTGGCAGGATCGGAGATGAGCTTGACGAAGCCCCGCGGGTCGCCGTCGATCATCGCCTTGGCCGACAGGGCGAACGGCACCTTGGTCACCCGGATCTTCCGACCGAGGGCGAACGCCTCGGCCTCGGCGAGGCCGACGTCGGCGATCTCCGGCTCGGTGAAGATGGCCGAGGCCGCCTTGTCGTAGTCGAGGTGGCGGTGCTCCCGGGTGTGCAGGCCCATCACGTGCTCGGCCACCTTGCGGCCCTGGGCGGCCGCCACCGAGGCCAGCTGGAGCCGCCCCGACACGTCACCGGCCGCGTAGATGTGGGGGACGTTCGACTGGCAGTGGTGGTTGACCGGGACGTACCCTGCCCCGTTCACCTCTACCCCGGCCCGGTCGAGGCCGAGCCTGGCCGACGACGGGATCGACCCGATGGCGAGCAGCATGTGCGACCCGGCCACCTTGCGGCCGTCCTCGCACACCACCACCACGCCGCCCTCTTCCTGGCGCTCGACGGCCACGGCCCGGGCCCCCTTCACCAACCGCACCCCGGTCTCGAGGAAGTCCGCCTCGAGGGCGGCGGCCACCTCGGGGTCCTTCATCGGCAGCACCTGCTGGCGTGACACGATCAGGCTGACACGCGACCCGAGCGAGCGGAACATGTGCACGAACTCGACCCCGGTGACCCCCGACCCGACCACGACCAGGTCCTCGGGGATCTCGGCCGGCGGGTAGGCGTCACGGGTGGTCAGCACCGTCGTGCCGTCCACGTTGGCCCACTCGGGCACCCGCGGGCGGGAGCCGGTCGCCACGAGCACCGCATCGGCGTCGAGCACCTCGGGCGGCCCCGCCTGCGGGTCGCTCGGCACGATCTCGACCTGGTGCGATCCCATCAGCCGACCGGTGCCGCGCACGATCCGCACCCCCTGGCTCTCGAGCTGGCGCTCGTTCGAGGCGGCCAGCCGGCTCGAGATGTCGCGAACCCGCTCCCGCAGCGCGTTCAGGTCGATCCGCACCCCCTCGAGCGCCAGCCCGAGCGCGGCAGCCCGCCGGGACAGCGCCATGGCGCCGCCGGTGGCGATCATCGCCTTCGACGGGATGCAATCCCACAGGTTGGCCGCCCCACCGATGACGTCGCGCTCGACGAGGGTCACCTCCGCGCCGAGCCGGGAGGCCGTGGCGGCCGCCTCGACCCCGCCGGGGCCACCACCGATGATCACCAAGTGGACGGGCACGCCGGCAGGCTAATCGCTCGACCAGCCCCTCCCAGAATCGGCCGGCGGCCCCCGCCCGGGCGCGTCCGGTCGGCCGGGCGGCTAGACACGCCGCCATGTCGACGGGCGGGGGCGGTGCGGCGGCGGTCGGGGACGGCGACACGTTCGACTACGTCGTGGTCGGGGCCGGCTCGGCCGGCTGCGTGCTGGCCGCCCGGCTGAGCGAGGACCCGGGCACGACCGTGCTCGTGCTGGAGGCCGGGCCGCCCGACCGCCACCCGTTCGTCCACGTCCCGGCCGCCTTCCCGCGGCTGTTCGGCGGACGCCTCGACTGGGACCTCGTCACCGTCCCCCAACCCGGGCTCGGCGGACGGACGGTCCACTGGCCCCGCGGGCGGGTGGTCGGGGGGTCGTCGTCGCTCAACGCCATGATGTGGCTGCGCGGCGGGGCGGCCGACTACGACGCCTGGGCCACCGTCGCCGGGCCGGACTGGTCGTGGGCGTCGGTGCTCCCCTACTTCCGGCGCGCCGAGGACTGGTCGTCGGGCGCCGGGCCCGACCGGGGAAGCGGCGGCCCGATCCCCGTCCAGCCGCTCGTCGACCCCAACCCGCTCACCGCCGCCTTCGTGGCGGCTGCCCGCAACGCCGGCTTCCCCGACAGCGTCCCGGCGGGCGGGCCGGTCGTCGAGGGGGTGGCCACGACGCCGGTCAACCAGCGGCGTGGCCGCCGCGTCAGCGCCGCCGACGCCTACCTCAAGCCGGCCCTTCGCCGCCCGAACTGCGCCCTTCGCACCGGGGCGGCGGTCCGGGCCGTCCGCTTCGACGGCCGGCGGGCCGTCGGCGTCGCCTACCGGGCGGGCGGCACCGACCGGCTCGCCCGGGCGCGGCGCGAGGTGCTGCTCGCCGCCGGGGCGATCGGCTCGCCACAGCTGCTCCTTTGCTCGGGCGTCGGACCGGCCCAGGCGCTGCAGGCCCTCGGCATCCCCGTCGTGGCCGACCGGCCCACCGTCGGCACCGGGCTCCAGGACCACCTGGCGTCCGGGATCGCCGTCTCGTCCCGGGCCCCGGTCACCCTGACGGGTGCCACCTCGCCGCGGGCGCTCGCCCGCTACCTGGCCAGACGGCGGGGCCCCCTCACCTCCAACGTGGCCGAGGCGGTCGCCTTCGTCCGCAGCAGCCCGGCCGCCGAGGCGCCCGACCTCGAGCTCGTCTTCCTCCCGGTCCCCTTCCTCGACGAGGGCCGCCGCATGCCCACCGAGCACGGGGTCAGCCTGGCCGCCGTGCTCCTCCAGCCGGCGAGCCGCGGGACGGTCACCCTGGCCCACCCCGACCCGGCCGTCCCCGCCCGCATCGACCCGGCCTACCTGAGCGACCCGGACGGCGCCGACGCCGCCCTGCTCGCCGACGGCGTCCGCCGCTGCCAGGCGCTGCTCGCCACCGAGCCGCTCGCCGGGGCGCTCGGTGACGTGCTGGCCCCCGCCGGCCGCACCGGGGAGGCGGCGGTGGCCGCGGCCGTCCGCGACCTCTCCCAGACCCTTTACCACCCAGCCGGAACCTGCGCCATGGGCACGGCACCGGACTCGGTGACCGAGCCGGACGGTCGCGTCCGGGGCGTCGCCGGCCTGCGGGTCATCGACGCCTCGGTCCTGCCGCGCCTCGTCCGCGGCCACACCCACGCCCCCACCGTGATGGTGGCCGAGCGGCTCGCCGACGCGCTGCGGGGGCGATCGGCCCCGAGCTGACCGCCGGCACAGCCCGCGCCGTGCCAGCCCGCGCCGTGCCCGGCCAGCGGATCGGTCGCTAGGGTCACCTCCGTGCCCGAGGGCCCCGAGATGGCGGCGCTGGCCGAGCGGCTCGAGGCCGCCCTCGCCGGGTCGCGCCTCGAGCAGGTAGAGCCGCTGTCGTTCTCCAGCCTGAAGACAGCGACGCCGGGGCATGGCCAGCTGGTGGGCCGCACCCTCGCCGGGATCACGTGCCGGGGCAAGTACGACGTGCTCTGCTTCGAGGGCGGGTTTCGGCTGCTGCTCCACCTCGGCCAGTCCGGGCGCGTCCGGCTGGAGCGGCGGACCGTCACCGGGCGGCCTCGTGGCGGCGTCGTCCGGCTCGGCTTCGATGGCCGGCCCCAGCTGACCGTCACCGAAGCGGCAAAGGAGCGGCGGGCCGGCTGGTGGGTGCTCGGTCCGGGGGACGACGGACCGCTCGCCACCCTCGGGCCGGAGGCGACCAGCCCGCAGGCGGCAGCCCTTGTCCGCTCGACGGCGGCCAGCCGCCAGCTGCACCCGTGGCTGCGCGACCAGCAGTCGCTCGCCGGCATCGGCCGGGGGTACGCCGACGACATCTGCCACCGGGCGCACCTGTCCCCCTTCGCCATCGTCGGACGCCTCGACCCGGCCGAGCGCGAGCGGCTCGTCGGCGCCATCGCCGGCGTCCTCGAGGAGGCGCTCGTGCGCGAGCGACAGCGCCAGGGCGGCCTCGAGGGTGACCTCGGCGACCGCTTCGCCGTCCACCGCCGCGCCGGGTCGCCCTGCCCGGGCTGCCACGGGGTGCTCGAGCGCGTGTCGTTCGCCTCGACCGAGCTCGTCTACTGCCCGCACTGCCAGTGCGACGACCGGGTGCTGGCCGACCGGCGGCTGTCGCGCCTCTTGCGCTGACCGGGCGGCAACCGCCGGTCGCCACCGCCTCTCCGCCCCAACGCCCGACCGCCTCTCCGCCCCAAGCCGGCGCTCGCAGGCCGGTGAGCCGGAAGGAGGTGAGCCGGCAGGCGCGCCACGGCCCGCTCAGGCGCGTGCCGGGCGCCCCTTGGGCCTCCCACGCTTCCCGCGCCCCCGGCCCCCAGGCGGCAGGGCCACGGCGCCACGGGCGTCGTCGGCACCGGCCCGGTACGAGGCGCGCACGTGGCGGCGGAGCTGGATGATCCGGACCGAGCCGACCAGCAGCACGACGGCCGCTCCGGCGATGGCAGCGAAGATCAGGGCGAGCGCCACCGGCAACGAGCCCTTGGCCGTGAAGAACTGGATGGTCGTGTCGTGCAGATTCTGGAACACGAACACGAGCAGCAACCCCAGGACGACGAGCCCGACGGCGATGCCGACCCAGGCGCGCCCGGCCCTGGTGGCACGCACGGGTGGTGCGACAACAGGCGAAGCGGGGCCGGTCGGCGGCTCGGGGGGTACCGGGCCCGGCTCCCCGCCGTCGAACGCCGGCTCGGCCGGCTCGGCCGGCACAAGCTGCTCGGCCGGCGCAAGCTTCCTGGCCGGCTCGGCCTCGGGCCGCAGCGGGTCCGTCATGACCCGATCCTATCGGCGCTGCCGCCGACGACGGCCAGCCGGGCGGCGAGCAGGCAGCAGTCGTCGCGGCGGGCGACACCGCCCGGGAGCAGCTGGTCGAGGAGCCGGTCGCAGATGCGCCCGAGCGCCGGCCGCCCGTCGGTGCCGGGCTCGCCGGGCGGCGCGGCGGCGGCGCTCGCCGCGGCGTCGGCCAGCCGGTCGAGACCACGATCGAGGGGCTCGCCGGGCCGCTCGACGAGGCCGTCGGTGTACCAGAGCAGGAGGTCGCCCGGCTCGAGGGCGAGCGAGGAGCTGCCGACGTCCGGCCGCAGGCCGGGCGCCAGGACGGTGCCGCCGGCCGGCCCGAAGAACGGCCGGCCGGCGCGCACGACGAGGAGCGGCAGGTGGCCGGCCGAGGCGACCTGGAGGCTGCCACGCCCGAGGTCGAGGACGGCGAGGGTGACCGAGGTGAGCAGCTGGGGGGAGGGGTGGTCGGCGCTCGCCGACGTGAGGATCGGCCCGAGCCGGCCGACGACGGCATCCGGGGGGTGGCCCTCGCGGGCGGAGGCGTAGAGGGCGTTGCGAAGGCGGGCCATCGTGGCCGACGCCGCCACGCCGTGACCGGAGACGTCGCCGACGACGAGGGCCAGCCGGTCGGGGCCGAGCTCGAAGGCGTCGTACCAGTCGCCCCCGACCGCCTCCGACTCGGCCGGCAGGTAGCGGGCGGCGAGCTCGACCCCGGGGCGCTCGGGCAGCCGGCCGGGAAGGATGGCGGCCATCAGCGAGGTCGCCAGGCGACGGTCGCGGGCGCGAGCGAGGACGCCGTCGGCGACCGCGCTCGCCCGGGCTCCGAGCTCGGCGACGAGCTCCAGGTCGTCGTCGCCGTACGGGGCGCCGTCGCGGGCACGGACGAACACCATGGCCCCTACCGGACGGTCGCTCAGCTGGAGGGGCACCACCATGGCGCCGCCGGCCCCGTTGGCGTCGAGCGGGACGAGGCGCGGCTGCAGCCGGGCAAGCGCCGCAGCGAGCCGTCCGCTACCGGCCACGGCCACCTCGAGGTCACCGCCGACGGGGGCGCCGGGGACCGTCGAGCAGGCCACCTCGGCGAGCTCGTCGCCGCGGGGCAGCAGCACGCTGCACCGGTCGGCGAGGGCGGGGACGCACAGGGCGGCGAGCCGCTCGAGCACCTCGCGCTCGGAGGTGGTCGGGGCCGACATGGCGAGGGTCGCCTCGGCGAGGAAGTCACGCCGCATCCGCACCTGGCGGTCGAGGGCATCGAGCTGGGCGCGGTCGAGGGCGACGGCCGTCTGGTCGGCAAGGGCGGCCAGGTAGGCGCGGTCCTCGTCGTCGAACCCGTGCGCGCCGGGCACGTCGACCCGCAGCACCCCGAGCAGGCGCCGCCCGGCGCGGAGCGGCAGCACGGCGGCGGCGCCCGGGCCGAGCGGAGCGCCCGCCGTCTCGCCCCGCTCGGCCGGCCCACCGAGGAAGGTGGCGGCCAGCGTGCGGGCGCAGGCCGCCACCGGGTCATCGGCCTCGACCGCCACGAACGCCGGCTCGCCGCTGGGCGGCAGCGGTGCCCCGCGCCGGCGGAGCTGGCGGTGCTCGAGCACCCAGACGCCTGCCGCCCCGCTCCCGCCGAGCCCGGTCAGGCTCTCGCTGGCAAGGACGCGGCACACCTCGTCGACCTCCCCGACCGCGGCGAGCGCGGCAGTGACGCGCTGCAGGCCACGAAGGTGCGCCGCCGTCCGCTCGGCACGGCGGCGGGCGGCGCGCTCGCGCTCGAACTCGCGCACGCGGTGCAGCGCCGGAGCGAGGGTCCGGCCGATGACGGCGAGCACCTCGGCGTCGTCCCAGCCGAAGTGCCCAGGTGCCCGGCTGCCGGCGACGAGCACGCCGACGGGCTGGCCGCCGACGAGGACGGGGACGGCGGCGCACGACCGGAGCGGGTCGGCACCGGCAGCGAAGGAGGGTCCGAGCTCGGCGACGACGACGGCCGAGCGGTTGCCGACCACCTCGTCGAGCACCCGCGGCCCGGCCGCCACGGCGGCGTCGGCGGCACCCCCGCCCGAGGCGGCACGCAGCACCGGCGCCCCGTTGTCCGGCGCCGAGAGGAGCAGGAAGCCGGCGTCGGCCGCGAGGGTGTCGCGAAGGGCGGAAAGGGCGGTGCCGAGCACGGCGTCGAGGGAGGTGGTCGTGAGCACGCTCGCCGCCGCCTCGCGCAGCTCGGCCAGCCAGCGGTCGGCGCCCTCGACCACCTCGCGGGCCGCCCGCTCGGCGCGCAGCAGCTCGGGCAGCCCGGCCCGGCGCGGCGCCGCCGGGCGCAGGACCACCACCGGGGCGAGACCGGCGGGGGCGGCGAAGGCGCTCGCCGCCCACGGCGTGGCCGCCCGACCGGCCCGCTGGGCGGCGAGCTCGGCCCGCATGTACCGGCGGACCGCCACCGCTTCCTGGCTCGGCACGCCGGCGAGGGCCAGCCCGCCGGCACGACAGGTGGCCTCGGCCTCGTCGAGCGCCAGGTCGTAGGCCACCCAGGCGTCCGCCGTCTCCGGGGGGAGGCGGTGGCACAGGTCCAGATGGGTGCGTCCGGCGGCGACGGCTTCGCCCACGGCACGGCGCTGGGCGGTCGACACCTCCCCGAGGTCGCCCCGCAACGAGCCGAGCCGGGCCACGAGCCCCGGCAGGCCGGGCGGTGGCAGCGGATCGGGCGAGGCCGCCGCGAACCACAGCTCGCGCAGCAGCTCGGCGTACTCGTCCTGGCACCGGACGACGAGGGCGACGGGCAGCCCGGTCAGCTCGACGGTGACCACGTCGCCGTCGGGGACGGCGCCCCCGGCGGGCACCTCGAACCAGACGGTCTTCGCCCCGTCGTCCACGTCGACGCCCCAGGCGGCCGTCACGGCGTCGAGCAGGAGCAGACCCCTGCCGGTCGCCGACCCCTCGCCCGGCCGGCGCAGCATCGGCGTGCCGCGGGCATCCTCGTCGACGATCTCGAGGCGAAGGCGGCCCCGCGCCTGGCGCGCCCGGACGCGCATCGGGGTCCGGGCGTGGAGGACGACGTTCGTCACCGCCTCGGTGAGCGCCAGGGCCGCCACCTGGAGGGTCTCCGGCGGCTCACCGGCGAAGCGGTGCTCGAGCCAGCGCCGGGCGATCCCGGCGCTGGCAGGCTCGGGCGCCAGCCGCAGCTCGTCGCGTTCCACACCCACGGCCGTGACGCCCCGGTCGTGCTCCTCCAACTCCAGCTCCGCTCGGCTCGGCCGCCCGGACGCTCACTCGACCGGTCGAGGCCGGTGTCGGAGCGGGGACAGCGGCGCCACATAGCCCGACAGCCGACCTCCGCCGTCGTGGATGTCCGCCTTGTACTGGTCCTTCCCCGTCTCGACCACGCTGAATCCCGTACGCGATCCGTCGCCGTTCACGACGTCCGGGCCGGCGGCGCCAAGGCGGTAGCCGGTGACGACCGCCACGTGCATTGCGGTGCCAGTTACTGGGTCGAGGCCGTACACGGCCACGTCACCCGGCTGCGGCACGTACCCGCCGCCGGCCGGGTGCCACCGGTCGTGGACGACCCCCCACCGGTAGAAGCTGGCCGAGGCTGCGTCGATCTCTCCGGGGCCGTAGCCGTAGCGAAAGCGCGCCCCGGCGTGGCGCCACACCCAGGCGGCGAAGTCGGCGCACCACTCCTCGGCGCGCTCTCCGGGCGGACACGCCGTGGACCCGGCCGACCAGTAGGCGCTGAACCGGTTGCAGTAGCTGTCCGGGGGATCGGTCCGGTAGCCGAGCTGGCTGGTCGCCACCGCCACGAGCCGGGCCTCGAACGGCGTCAGGCGGGCCGGGCGGGGGCCACGGGGGGCGAGCAGGCCCGCCAGGGCGGCAGCCAGCGCCACCCCGGCGAGCGCCAGTGCCGTCCACCGACGACGCCGCCCCTCTCCCGCGTCGGCCACCGGCACGGCTCGAGGCTACCGACCGGCCCGTCCCGGACGGCGGTCCACCGGGGAATGGGAGCGGCCGTCCCGGCGCTCTACCGAGGAGGCTGCGACAGCCGCCGCAGCACGAGAGGAGCCAACGATGCCGATCCAGCGCCTCAACCACGCCGTGCTGTACGTCCGCGACGCCGAGAAGGCAGCGGTCTTCTACCGCGAGGTGCTCGGGTTCCGGACCGTCCACGAGGGCCCGGGGGCCGTCTTCCTGCAGGCGGCCGGGTCGACCAACGACCACGACCTCGGGCTGTTCTCGATCGGCGACGCGGCCGGGCCGACCACGGCCGGCCGGTCGAGCGTCGGTCTGTACCACCTGGCATGGGAGGTGGACACCCTGGACGAGCTCGAGCGGATCGCCAAGGCGCTGGCCGATGCCGGCGCCCTCGTCGGCGCCTCCGACCACGGCGCGAGCAAGTCGCTCTACGCGAGGGACCGCGACGGCATCGAGTTCGAGGTGGCCTGGCTGGTGCCCGCCGGCGCCCTCGACGGGCAGGACCACCTGTCGGGGCGACCGCTGCCGCTCGACCTGGCCGCCGAGAAGGGCCGCTACGGCTCGGACACCCTCGGCGGCGTCGGCATCTCGACGCCGGCGCCCGCCTGAGCCGGGGGACGGCGGACCCGGACGGCGACGAGCGCGGCGAGGCGCCAACCGAGAAGGAACAGGCCGACGAATGCCAAGGCGACGGCGATGAACGCCGCCTCGGTCCCCTGGCCGGCCATCACCCGAAGGACCATGCCGACCGCCACCGTCACCGGCCACACGACGAGCCCGGCCGAGACCAGCCCGAGGCGCCGCCGGCGACGGGCGGCGACGACGGCGACGACGGCGACGACGGCGACGGCGGCCCACCCGACGGCCACCCCGGCGAGGAAGGGCCAGGCGGTCGAGGCGATTCCCGCGACGCCGACCACGTGGTGGTGGGCGTCGCGGCCGATCGCCACGAAGACGACGACCGACACGGCGTCGGCCAGGACCGCCCCGAGGGTGCGCACCGTCCAAGGGTAGGCCGCCACCTGCCCGTGCCGGGCCCGGTGCGGCCGGCGGCGGGGCCCGCACGGACAGCGGCCGCGAGGTCGGCGTGGTAGGCAGGGTCGCATGGGAACCATCGAGGTCAGTGCCGACCGCATGGTCGAGGCCCCGGCGGACGTGGTGTACGGCTACGTCGCCGGCCTTCGCGACCACCGGCCCCACTACCTGGCGTCGGCCATCTCCGACTACACGGTCGAGACGGGCGGGGTCGGCGCCGGCACGATCGTGCGCTACCGGCTGACGGCCGGGGGGCGCAGCCGGGAGTACGAGCTGCACGTGGCCGAGCCCGAGCCGGGCAAGGTGCTCAGCCAGTCGGACGCCCGCTCGAGCCTCGTGACGCGTTACACCGTGATCCCCCACGACGCCGTGTCCCGGGTGCGCATCACCACCACCTGGGAGGGGTCGGGCGGGGTCGGCGGGGTGTTCGAGCGGCTGTTCGCCCCGAAGGTGCTGCGGCGGGTGCACGCCGAGGAGCTGGAGCGGCTCGACGCCTACGCCCGTCACCAGTCGGCCGGCTGACCGGCAGGCCGGCAGCCCCGGTCGGCCGTCAGCTGCGGCCGGTCAGGTGGCGGTTGGACAGGCCGCCCGGCGCCGAGGCGCGGACGACGAGCTCGAGCTGGGCGGCCGTGCGGCGGAGCGGGGCGAGCAGCTCGGCCTCGACAGCGGGGCGGTCGGCCCGGTAGGCGTCGACCGAGCAGTTGAGCGAGGCGACCACGGCACCAGTGGCGTCGCGCACCGGCACGGCGATGGCGATGAGGCCGTCCTCCATCTCCTGGTCGACCACGGCGAACCCGTCCCGGGCCACCCGTGCGAGCTCGGATCGCCAGGCGGCCGGATCGGTGACGGTGCGGTCGGTGCACGCCTCCAGCGCAACCTCGCCGGCGTAGGCGTCGAGCGCCGCCGGGTCGAGCGCGGCGAGCAGCACGCGACCGGCCGAGGTGCAGTAGGCGGGGAGCCAGCTGCCGGCGGGGAGGGTGACGGTCATCATCCTGCGGGTCGGCACCCGGACGAGCGAGACGAGGCGGGTCCCCGACAGCACC
Organism: Actinomycetes bacterium; assembly: GCA_021809425.1. Classification (GTDB taxonomy): domain Bacteria; phylum Actinomycetota; class Acidimicrobiia; order Acidimicrobiales; family Bog-793; genus JAKBAA01. The sequence goes on from JAKBAA010000042.1 coordinate 23,223, forward strand.
GACACGGCGCCCGACTCGTCCACCTCGGCGACGAGGTCCTCGACGCACGGGCGCAGAAGGGTGGCGAGGTGGAGCACCGACAGGGCGGCGTAGCCCAGCTCGAGGACCTTCGGCCGCAGCGAGAAGGACCGGCCGTCGCGGGTCACGTAGCCCAGCTCTACGAGCGTCAGCAGGAACCGGCGGGCGGCCGCCGGGGTGAGCCCGGTCTCGTCGGCCACCTCCTTCAGGGTGAGCCGGTGGCGGTCGGCCCCGAAGGCGCGGATGACCGAAAGGCCGCGGCTGAACGACTGGACGAAGTCGGCGCCCCGACCGGGCTCGCCACCGGGCGCGCCCGCGACCGGCTCGCGCTCCCCCACCGCCCCCACCGCCATCGGCGAACGCTACCCCGGCGGCGGCGCCCTCACTGCGACGAGCCGTACACGAGGTCGACGTGGAGCGCCTGCTGCTGCCGCCAGCCGGCCGAGCCGGGCCCCAGCCGCCAGGCGGCCAGGGTGCCGGCGTGCGGCGCCAGGGCGAGGACGGCACCGCTCGGCGGGAAGGCCACGGTGGCCGTTCCCCGCGGTGGGCGAGGCGCCACCTGCCAGGTGGCGCCCGGACCGCGCAGCCAGGCGAGGCGGGCCGGCTCGGAGCCGCCGGGCCGGACCAGGACGAACGTCCCCCGTCCTCCCGGCCCGGCCGGTCCGGTGGAGGCGACCGAGGCAGAAGCGCCGACGACCAGGGGCGGGCTGGCCTGCCAGGCCCCGACGGCGGCCGGCGACGAGGTGATCGTGGTGGTGGCAGGCGACCATGCAGCGACGAGGTCGGTTCGACCGACGCCGGCGAGGCGGAGCACGGCGAGGACCCGCCCGCCGGCCGAGCGGAGCGCCACGACCCCCGCCACCTTGCCGGGGTGACGAGCCGGGAGGTCGACCGCGGCGCCCCGCCAGCGGCCGCCGCGCCCGGTGAACAGGCCGACGACGCCACGCCGGGCACAGTCGGCGCCCACGACGAGATCACCGGCCGCGTCGTACGAGACCGCCGTCAGTCGGGTCGGCCGGCAGGTCGAGCCGGCGGGCGTGCGGGCGAGCCGGCCGGCGGTGAGCACGGTCGCCCAGCTCGCCGACGACGGCATGGCGGGGGCGGCAACCAGGCGGGTGCCGGACCGCCCGGCCACGAGGGCGACGAGCGGGCGGCCGGTGGTGGCGGCAAGCGCCACGGCCCGTCCGGGCGCGGGCGGCTCGTCCGCCCAGCCCCTCCCCGTCGTGCGCACAACCGGCGAGAAGGCCAGCTGTTCGGAAGGGGCGGTGGCGGCGTACAGGTCGGCACCGCCGGCACTGGCGATCGTGATGCCGCCGCTCGTGGCCACGCCGAGCGCCGACACCCGGTCGGCCCAGCGGGCGCCGGACTGCGGTAGGTACAGCAGCTGCCAGAACGTGTTGAGCGGCTGGTCGAGCCGGCCCATCGGGAGGGTCGCCCAGGTGCCGCCTGCCGTGGTGAGGGAGGTGGGCAGCAACGGCGGGAACGACGTCGGCGTGGACACGGCCAGGGAGGCGGCGCCGGACGGGCCGACCGGGACGGCAGCGGCCACTGCCAGGGCGAGGGCGAGGGCGAGGGCGAGGGCGAGGGCCGGGGCGAGAACGGCGTGGGCGGCGCGGACGTGCGGCCCCGGGTTGCCCGGGTGGCTCGGCAGCAGGGCATCCCGGAGGGACCGGCCGCCGGGTCGGGCCGCCGGCGGACCTGTGGTCATGCCCCCGCCAGGCTCTGTCGCACGACGCCGGCCAGGGTGGTCGCAAAGGAGGACCTCGAGGCGGCGGTCGCCGGCCCGATGTTGGTGTCGAGCGCCCACCGGACCCGGCCGCGGGCGTCGATCACGTAGGCGAGCTCGCTGTGGGCCACCATGGCGCCACCCGGAGCGAGCTGGACCTGGATCCCGTAGGCGTTCCAGGTCCGCCGCAGCTCGGCGGCCCCACCGGTGAGGAAGCGCCAGTTGGGCACCCCGGTCAGCCCTTCCTGGTGGTCGAAGGCAACCAGGTAGGCCCGCGCCTCGTAACGAGGGTTGACGTCGATCGCCACCAGCTCGACCCGCCGGCGGGCGGTCGGCCCGAGCAGCCGGTCGGCCTGGACGAGCTCCCGGGCGATGACCGGGCAGTCGGTCGTGCAGACCGGGTCGAGGAAGGTGACCACGAGCGTCTTGCCGCGCAAGCTGGCCAGGCTGACCGGGCGGCCGGCCTGGTCGACGAGCTGGAAAGGGGGCGCCCGGAAGTCGGTGGCGTTGGGGGTGCCGTCGACGGCCTGGGCGAGGATCGGATCGGCGTTCGGGTCCATCGAGGCCACCGCCATCGGGACGGCCCCGATCAGCACGACGCCGGCGGCGGCGAGCGCGGCCAGCACGCGCAGCCCGTACGACGGCTGGCGCCCGAGCCGCTCGACCTCGCTGGTCAGGCGGTCACGCCAGGTGGCCTGGGTCGGGCCGTCGGGGACGACCACCGGCAGGGCCGGGCCAGGGGCCGCAAGGGCGCGCCGGCCAGCGAAAAGGACGAGGAGGACCGGCACCATGCTGTTGGGATCGGTGCCGAGCCCGCCGAGGAAGCCGAGGTCCTGGACGAGCACCCAGTCGGCGAGGCCGACCACCGTGGCGGCGGCGAGCGCCGGCCACAGCAGTGGGGCCCGACCGACGAGAAGGGCGGCGCCGACGGCGGCGAGAACGGCGACGACCACCAGGTTGACGGCAAAGGCATGAGCGAGGTCGAAGCCGGCAAAGGCGTCGAGCCAGCCGGAGAGGAAATGGGGCTGCGGGGTCGCCGCCATCTGGCGCGACATCGACGCCAGCGGGTCGACCCGGCCACCGGCAAGATGGCCGCGCCAGAACCCCCGCCCGGGGAACCCCTGGAGCAGTGCCATGGCCAGGTAGAGCGCTCCCATCGCGGCGAGCAGGCTGCGGCCGAGCCGGCAGCCGGACCACGCCCGGTCGGGGAGCGCCACGAGGAGGCCGGCGAGCACGTAGAAGGCGGCCGCGCCGGGCAGCCCGAACAGGAAGCTCGCCCCGGGCGACAGCAGGCCGCCGAGGGCCTCGCCGAACACCCACACGCCGAGCCCCCACGTGGCGCTCACCGCACCGGCGGCCCGGGACCACCGACCGCGCGGCGCCACCAGCAGGAAGATGCCGATGCCCACCTGGATCCACACGGCGGCAGCTGCCGCCGTGACCGGGTGGTACGTCCAGGTGGTCAGGGCGGTGTCGACCAGGGCCCGGAGCCACCCCGGGCCGGTGGCGGCAGCAGGCTGCACCACGTCGGCCGGAAGCCCGAGGGGCATCGCCGACTGGGCCTGGAGCACCCCGTCGAGGATCCAGAGCAGCCCGAACCCGACCCGCAGCACCTGCCGCCCCGCCGGCTCGACGGCCCGGCGCCGGTGCTCCTCCGCACCACCGGGCCGGCCGGCCGGGCAGACCCCGGCGCTGGTTCCGTCGCTGGTTCCAGGTGGGGTTCCGGCTGGGGTTCCGGCTGGGGTTCCGGCTGGGAGGGCACGGCGGAGCACCGCCATGCGGAGGGCCCGCCAGGCGACGACGACGAGCAGCAGCAGGACGAGCACGAGCAGCCCCTGGTGGAGCAGGGCGGCCTTGAAGGCGGTGACGATGGTCGGGGCGGTGACCTTTAGGCCCGAGCCCATGCCAGGCACCGGGAGCTACCTCGCTTCCCGGCGTGCCGGAGCGCCGCTCGCGGCGTGCGTGACCGAGCGGCCGCGGCCGGGGGCAGCGGGGCCCGCGGGGGCAGCGGGGCCCGCGGGGGCAGCGGGGCCCGCGGGG
>JAKBAA010000142.1 GCA_021809425.1 Actinomycetes bacterium
ACCCGGTCGGGGCGGTCATCCCCGAGCTCGCCGACGAGCTGCCACGGCCGGTCACGGTGGGTCGATGACGGCGGCGGACGCCGCGCGGCGGGACGCCAGGCCGGTCCCCCCGACCGACGGGACGCCGCCCGCCCCGCCGGTCGGCCCGCCGGCCGGCCGGCCACGGCACCGCCGGGCGCTCGTCGCCTGCGGCGCCGTCGGCCTCGTGCTGGTCGGGTTGGTGGCCGTGCTGGCCACCCGGTCGGTGGCGCCGGGAACGGTCGAGACGTCCAACCTCGGCGGCAAGGTGGCGCCGGCGGTCGCCGGGAGGAACCTGCTCACCGGGGCCCCGGTGAGCCTGGCGGGCGAGCGCGGCAAGTTCGTGCTGGTCGACTTCTTCGCCAGCTGGTGCGCCGCCTGCCAGAGCGAGGCGCCGGCGATCGAGCAGTTCCTGTTCACCCACCGGGCGGCCGGTGACGTGGCGGTGATCGGGGTCGACTCGACGACGGACACGACCGGTGACGCCGCTGCGTTCCTGCGGCGGACCGGGGCAACGTTCCCGGCCATCACGGACCCGGGGGGCCAGATCGCCGTCCACTACGGCGTGGCCAGCCCGCCGCAGTCGTTCCTGGTCGGACCGAGCGGCAAGGTGGTCGCCTGGATCCCCGGCGGGGTGACCGCCGCCGCCCTCGACGCGCTCGTGCCGGCCGGCGCGGTGCGATGAGCGCGGCGACGGGCGCTCTCGGGCGCCAGCGGGTGGCGGGGGCGGGACGTTCCCTGCGGGAGCTCGCCGCCCGCCCGGTCGGCTGGGCGGTGGCCGTCGTGGTGGTGGTGGTGGCGCTTGCGATCGGCAGCGTGCACCCTGCCCCACCGACGCGCACCGCCCGGATCGTCGCCCTCGAGAACGGGCTCAAGTGCCCGAACTGCGTCGACCTGTCGATCCGCCAGTCCGACACGGCGGCAGCCGCCAACCTCCGCTCCGAGGTCGTCCGCCTCGTCGACCGGGGGGAGACCGACGCCCAGGTCGAGGCGACGGTGGTGGCCCAGTACGGCTCCGCCGAGCTGCTGTCGCCGCCGTCGTCGGGGATCGACACGCTGGCCTGGGCGCTGCCGAGCGCAGCGCTCGTCCTGGGTGGCGCTGCCCTGGCGATCGTGCTGGCGCGCCGGCGGCGGGCCGCCACGACGCTGGCGGCGCCGAGCGAGGCCGACGAGGCGCTCGTGCGCACGGCGCTCGCCGCGCCGCCGCCGTCGGGCCTCGCCACCGACGGCGGCCAGGGCGGGGGGGCCGCCGCCGGGCCCGCCGGGGGGGCCGGCCGGACGCCGTGAGGGGGCAGGCAGGCCGTCAGTCGGTCGACCGGGAGGCGCTCGCCAGCGAGCGTGACGTGCTGCTCGCCTCGCTCGAGGACCTCGAGCGCGAGCATCTCGCCGGCGACGTCGACGACGTCGACTACGCCGCGCTGCGGGCCGACTACGTCACCCGGGCGGCGTCGACGCTGCGCGCCCTCGAGGCGCTTCCCGCGGGGGGGACGGGGGCGGCGCTCGGGGGGGGCGGCGCCGGCGGGACGGCAGGCGGGCCGGGCGGCGTCGGGGGTCGTACGGAGGAGGGCGCCCGGCTGGGCGGCTGGGGGCGGCTGCGCCGCCTGCTCGGGCGGCGACGGAGCCGGGTCCTGCTCGGGCTGGTCGGGGCGAGCTGCGCCCTCGGCGTGCTGGCGATCGCCGCCGCCCACCTCGCCGGGGTGCGGCTCCCCGGACAGGTGCTGTCGGGGACGGTGCAGGTCCCGAAGGCGTCGGAGGTGCGCCAGCAGCTCGTCCAGGCCTCGGTGCTCGGCAGCACCGGGCACCAGGCCGAGGCGGTCGCCCTGTACGGGCAGATCCTGGCCGAGGTGCCGAACCAGCCGGAGGCGCTCACCTACCGCGGCTGGCTGGAGCGGCTGGCCGGCCTCGCCGACCACCAGGCCACCGCCGTGCGCGCCGGCGACGCCCAGCTGGCCCGTGCGGTGGCGGTGGCCCCCCGCTACCCGGACGCCCGGGCGCTCGACGGGATGGCGCTCCTGCTCGACGACGGCCAGGTGCACCTGGCGGTCCGCCAGTTCGACGCCTTCCTGGCCGACCACCCAAGCCACCAGCTGCTGCGGGTCCTCGGCCCGGACATGGCGGCCGCCTACGCCGCCGCGCACGTCGCCGTGCCGGCGCCGCTCCGGCCGTACGTGCGGGTGGTCGGCTAGGAGCTGCCCCAGCCCGGACCGGTCGCCCGGCGCCGGCCCGGCGGCCGCCTATGCGCCGGCGAGGGCCCGGAGGCCGGCGAGGACGTCGGGGAAGGCCCGGGCGAAGGCGGCGACGTCGCTGTCGGTCGTCGACCAGCCGACTGACAGGCGGAGCGAGCCGGCCGGGTCGACGCCCATCGCCTCGAGCACCGGGGACGGCTCGAACGCCTCGGCGGAGCAGGCCGAGCCGGAGTGGACGGCGATGCCGGCACCGTCGAGCCCGAGGACCACCCCCTCGGCAGCCACCCCGGCGAGGGAGAGGCACACGAGGTGGGGCAGACCGCCGGCGGGGTCGCCGAGGACGTCGATCCCCGGGAGGGCCGTCCCGGTGGCGGCCAGGGCGTCGCGCCGGGCACGGTCACGGGCCGCCTCGGTGGCCCGGGTGGCCGGATCGGCCAGGCGGTCGGCGACGGCGGCGAAGGCGAGGGCGCCCGGCAGGTTCTCGAACCCGGCTCGCCGGGCCCGCTCCTGCTCGGCACCGCGAAGGAGCGGGGTGAGGCGGAGCGGGCGTCGCACGACGAGGGCGCCGATGCCGGGCGGCCCGCCGAGCTTGTGGGCGGTCACCGACAGGAGCGGGACGTCGGCGAGCTCGTCGAGGTCGAGGTGGCCGGCCGAGGCACAGGCGTCGACGTGGAGCGGCACCCCGGCGGCGGCGCACGCCCGGGCGACCTCGCCGACGGGTTGGCGGGTGCCGACCTCGTGGTTGGCGTGCTGGCAGTGGACGAGGGCCGGCCGGGGTCGCCCGGGCGGCGGGGCGAGGACGGCCTCGACCGCTTCGAGGTCGATCCGGCCGGGGCGGTCCACCGGAAGCGTGACCACCGGGCCGGACGCCTCGGCCGGACGGCGCACGCAGGCGTGCTCGACGGCAGCGAGGGCCACCGGGGCGTCCGGGTCGCCGGCGGCCCGGACGGCGCGGGTCACCCAATTGGCCGCCTCGGTGCCACCGGAGGTGAGCACCAGCTCGGACGGGCGCGCCCCGAGGAAGGCGGCGAGCCTGTCGCGCGCCGCCTCGAGCGCCGCCCGGGCGGCCGTCCCCTCGGTGTGCGGCCGGGACGGGTCGCCGAAGGGGCCGCCGGCCGCCCAGGCGGCGAGGGCCGCCGCCGCCTCGGGGCGCAACGGCGAGGTGGAGGCGTGGTCGAGGTAGTGGCGGGTGGGCGGGTCGGCGGGGACGGCCACGTCCGCGGGCGCCTCAGCCGGTGACGCTGGCGCAGGCGTCGGCGCCGAGGGCCCGCGACGAGAGCTGGACCGGGACGCTGCCGCCGCACAGCCCTTCGAGCAGACCCTGCACGAGGCCGCGGTCGACGGCGCAGAGCATCGGGTGGGTGGTGGCGAGCGACCCGAAGGGGCAGTGGTCGCGGACGATGGCCGTCGTCTCGTCGCGCTCCTCGGCCCGGGCGGCGAACCCGTGGGCGGTGAGGGCGTCGGCCACGGCGGTGAGGGCGGTGCGCATCGAGCGGGGGGTCTCGCCGGGCGACATCTGCTCGGCGAGCGAGCGGCCGTACTCCTCGCCGAGGCGTACCGCCATCCGCTCGGCGTCTGCCGGGTCGACCAGCTCGAGGGCGCCGGCGAGGAGCCGGAGGAGGAGCCCCTCGGAGCGCGCCGGGACGGGGAGCGAGGAGGACTGGCCGCTCCGCCGGTACCGCTTCGACGGCCGGCCGGCCCCGGCCGAGCTGTGGTCGATCGACACCTCGAGGTAGCCGCCGGCCGCCAGCTTGTCGAGGTGGTGGCGGGCGACGTTCGGGTGGAGGGCGAAGCGCTCGGCGATCTCGGCGGCGGTGGCACCGGCGCCGTCCTTCACGTGGAGGTAGATCTGGCGGCGCGTCTGGTCGCCGAAGGCAGCCGTCACGGCGGTGACGACGGCCGAGAACTCGCCGTCGAGCTCGGCCTGGTCGGGCTCGACCGGCACGTCGTCGGCGGCGGCCACGGTGCAGGCCGGCGCCGACGAGCCGGAGAGGCGCTCCCAGGCGCCGGGACGAGCCACACCACCCACGGCGGTATCGTACCTGCACCGGCGCCGCCGACCGGCGGCGAGCGCCCGGTGGGAGCCACCGCCCGGCCTGCCGGCCATGCCGCCGGGCACGTGGTGGGCGGCGGCGGGCGAGGTGGGCGAAGGGAAGAGCGCGACGGTGGTCGGTCGATGAGCAAGCGGGACGACGAGCTCGAGGTGGCGATCGCCGCCGTCGAGGACCCGGTGCTGTTCGCCCCGCTCGGCGAGCTCGGCGTGGTGCGGGGCGTGACCCGGCGCTGGCGCGGCCAGATGGCCGTCGAGCTGTCGCTCCCGGGGGACCCCTACCCGGGCCTCGACGAGCTGCGGTCGCGCCTCGCGGCGGCGCTGGCGGTGGAGGCGGGGGCCGTCGAGCTGTCGGTGACCCCGATGGACGAGCCGGCGGCGACGGCCCTCGGGGAGCGCCTGCGTGAGCTTGCCGGCGGGGCCCCGGCAGCCGACGCCCCGGACGGCGGGGCGGGCACCACCAACCCGTTCGCCGCCCGCAAGGGGGCGACCCGGGTCCTCGCCGTGGCGTCCGGCAAGGGAGGGGTGGGGAAGTCGTCGGTCACCGTCAACCTCTCGGTCGCCCTGGCCCGCCGCGGCCACACCGTCGGCCTGGTCGACGCCGACATCTACGGGTTCTCGACCCCGCGCATGCTCGGGGTCGACCGGCCGCCGCTCGCCCTCGGCCGGACGCTCGTCCCTCCGGTGGCCCACGGCGTCCGGGTGATCTCGATGGGCTTCTTCGTCGACGAGGAGCGGGGGGTCGCCTGGCGCGGCCCGATGCTCCACCGGGCGATCGAGCAGTTCCTCACCGACGTCTACTGGGGGACCCCCGAGTACCTCCTGGTCGACATGCCCCCCGGCACCGGCGACGTGGCGCTGTCCCTCGGCACCCACCTGCCGACGGCGGAGCTCTACGTCGTCACCACCCCCCAGCCGGCCGCCCAGCGGGTCGCCCAGCGCTCGGCGGCCCTCGGGCGCCAGCTGCGCCTGCCGGTGCGCGGGGTGATCGAGAACATGTCCTACTTCGCCGCCCCCGACGGGACGCGCTACGAGCTGTTCGGGGCCGGTGGCGGCGCCGCGCTGGCCGAGGCGCTCGGGGTGCCGCTGCTCGCCCAGGTCCCCCTGGAGCTGGCCGTGCGCGAGGGGGCCGACGAGGGCCGGCCGGCCGCCGAGGCGGCCCCCGGCGGTGTGGTCGACCGGATGTTCGACGAGCTCGCCGCCACCGTCGAGTCGCTCGGCCCGTCCCGCGTCTACCGCAAGGAGCTGAGCGTCACCTAGCCGCATGCTGGCCTGCCCGGTCCGCACGCCCGCTGGCCGGCCGGCCATGCCGCTCGGCCGGGGGGGGCCTTCCCGGGACTTGACCATCATGAGAGTCACATGCGGTCCGTAGGCTGCCCTCCATGACGGACGACCCCACCGGCGGACCGCCGGCCGT
>JAKBAA010000143.1 GCA_021809425.1 Actinomycetes bacterium
GGAGCGACTCCGCTTAGGCCACCGAGACTCGCGGGAGGCCCTTGACCTGCGGCAATGTCGAGCCCGAGAGGAGAATCGAACTCCTGACCTACGCATTACGAGTGGGCGATTCAGCGTGGCGCCGACTCTCGCCCTTTCGCTACTGATCGCGTTCTGGCTGCTCACGGGCGGTATACGTCGCTACCCGTGACATCCCGAGAGGTGAAGAGAGACGAGTTGGGACGGATTTGTTGGGACAGAAGTTGGGACGCGGCAGCCCTCCGTCCCGCTCTGGAACGAACGGTGGCATCATGAAGCCATGTCCGACGACCCGGCTGACCTGGTGACGATCGACCCTGCGATCTGCCACGGCAAGCCGTGCGTCAGGGGCACCCGGATCCTGGTGACGACCGTCCTCGACTCGCTGGCATCAGGAGACACCGAGGGCGAGATCATGGCCGAATATCCATCGCTGACCACCGGAGGGATCCGCGGGGCCCGCGCCTACGGGTCGTGGCTGGCCCGCCAAGAGGTCCATCGGCTGGAGCCGTCCGGCAGTCGAGGCAACGTTTAGGTTCAAGCTCGACGAGAACCTTCCCTGCCGTGCGGCCGACACCTCGTCGCGGGCGGCCACGACGCCGACACGGGCTACGACGAACACCTCGCTGGGCAGCCCGACGGGCGGCCGCCCTATCGGAGAACCGGGTGTTGGTGACGCTGGACCTCGGCTTCTCCGACCTCCGCGCCTACCCGATCGGCACGGCGCTGGTCATGCAGGCGCCCCGTACGCTCCATTCGCTGGAGATCCACTGGTCGCCTTGGAGGGTGACCATCCGTGTGCGGGTCTGGGTCCCGGTGAGGCTGTTGACACTGCAGGTCCGTTGCTCGACGGTCGCCGGCTACGGGGAAGTCACCGTCCAGGTGAACGTCGCCGATCCGCTCGCCCCGGTGTGGTCGGTGACTGTTACGTCAACGGAGTCGATGCCCACGGTGGTCGCTGTGCCCGAGATCAGCCCGGAGGAGGGTTCGGTGAAGAGACCCGCCGGCAGCCTGCTAGCCGAATAGGAGGAGGGTCTGTCCGGGTGCGGAACCGGTGGTGGCTACCGCCACGCTGGCGGCGGTCCCTACCGTGGAGGTCTTGGCGCCGGATCAATCACGGTGACCGTGTCGCCTCGGCGGCGGTCCGTTTACGTCGATGGTGACCCTGCGGGCGGAGGCTCCGAAGGGGTTGGTGGCGGTCACGGTGATCGGGTAGCGGCCGGTGCTGCCCGCCGCCGGAGTGCCCGACAGGCGGGCGGTCCCGTTGCCGTTGTCGGCGAGGCTGATCCCGGCGGGCAGGGTCCCGGTCTCGGTGATCGCCGCGGTCGGGTAAGCGAAGGCGAGCACCCGCAGGTCCCCTGGGCGCCCGACGGTGAAGGTCGCCTGCGGTGGGGCGAGCACGAAGGGGGCGAAGCCGATCACGATGTCGAGGGTCTGGACCGCTGGGGCGCCGGTCCCGTTGGCGGCGCTCAACGTCACGTCGTGGGAGCCGAGAGCGAACAGGCCCGCTCTGCCGGTGATGGTGTCGTTGGCCGGATCGAAGCTCAACCCCTGGGGCAGGGCGCCGGTGAGGGTGACCGTCGGCGTTGGCGTCCCGGTCACCTGGATGTGGAAGGTGGTGTCGGCTCCGAGCCATGGGAAGTACGCGGTCGCCGCCGACCTGAACGCCGGTGGGGCGCCGACGACCACCTCGACGGGTGCGGCGGCGGTCACCACACCGGGGGCGCTGGCACCGGGGGCGACGGGCGAGGTCACCGAGATCACGTCGGTGCCGGAGGCCCCGACGTTGGCGACGGTAAAGGTCGCCGTGCCCGAAGATGTGGTGACCGCGGCGGCGCTCTGGCCGCTGTCGGGTCCGCCGGTCACGGAGAAGTCGACCGGGAACCCCGCCGGCGCCGCCGACCCCGAGATGTCGAGGGTGGCGGTCACCGTCGCTGTCGCCCCCGGGTTGATCGACTGGCTGGCCGGCGCAGCCGCCACGGTTGGGGTGTACGTGCCGGTCTGGTAGGCGCCCGCATCGCAGCCCGACGTCGGGCGGGGCATGCCGCGCTGGTCCGTGGCCGTACACCCGGTCGTGACCGCCCCGATCGCCGGGTTGGTGCCGGTATGGGGGACCAACAAGGCGATCGTCTCGGTCGGCCCGCCGTTGTAGGCCAGCGGGCCCAGATCGGCGGCGGTCAACGAGGTCGGCTCCGAGCCCGACGCGCACGTCGAACTCGCCGGATCCGTCACGTTCCCCCCGGTGTCGCTAGCTGCTGCGATAAAAACACACGAGTTGCCCGCGAACACCGAATGCCCATAGTCCAAGCTTCCAAAAAAGTTGACGATGCCGCCGCCGCCGCCGGCGGCGGTGTTGCCCGAGATGGTGGAATCGGTGACGTTGGCGGGCCCAACGTTGGCGATGCCGCCGCCGCGGCCGCCGGCGGTGTTGCCCGAGATGGTGGAGTCGGTGACGTCGACGGTCCCATAGTTGTAGGTCCCGCCGCCGCTGCCGGAGCCGGCATCGTTGCCCGAGATGGTGGAATCCGTGATATTGACTTTCCCATTGTTGTTGTAGATCCCGCCGGCGCCGTTGCTGCCGATGTTACCCGAGATGGTGGAGTCGGTGACGTCGACGGTCCCATAGTTGTAGATCCCGCCGCCGGCGTTGGGGGCGGTGTTACCCGAGATGGTGGAGTCAGTGACGTTGACGGTGGCGCCGCTGTTGGCGATGTTGATCCCGGCGCCCAGGCTGTAGCTGCCACCGGTCAGGGTGAGGTCGTCGAGGTTGGCGGTGACCGGGTTGGGAACGTAGACGACGCTGCTGCCACTCGCTGCGGTGTCGTCGATCACCGCCGGCCCGCCCGGGGTCGCGGTCCCGATGATGGTGACCGGCGAGGTGATGGTGGCGGTGTCGGGCTCGTCGATGGTGCCGGTCACATAGATCGTCGCCCCGCTGCCAGCCTGGCTCAGCGCCTGGATGACAGTGGCGCACGGGGCGCTGGGCGACGTACAGGTGTTGGAGCCGTTCTGGTCGTTGCCGCCGGAGGCGACATAGAGCACCGAGGCCGTCGAGGTCTGCGCCGACGCCACCCCCGCTTCGGTCGCCATCAGCCCGCCGACGCCGACCAGCATGGCTGCCACCAGCCCCACCCGACCGGCCAAGCCGGCCCGACTCCCAGCCGCCGGCCTGCCCCCGGACCTCCTGCCGCGCTCGTGTGATCTACCGGCGTGTCGCATGAGCCTGGTCATGGTCGGTCCCCGTCCCTAGAGTTGCCCGCAGTGTAGACACACAGCTGCCAACACACAGGCGTAAGGTTGGATGTGTATGGTTTTGTCGTAAAGGGTACGGGTCTACGCTGCGGGTCCATGAGCGATGTCGCCGCCCACGACGCGCCCCGGCGCCAACGCAACCCCCGCGGCCAGGGCCACCGCCTGCGAGATGAGATTCTCGCCGGAGCCACCACCATCCTCGAACACAGCGGCGACGAGCACGCCGTCACCCTGCGCGCCGTCGCCCGCCGCATCGGTATCACCGCCCCCTCCATCACCACCCACTTCCCCGACCCCGCCGCCATCATCGACGCCGTCGTCGCCGAACAACTCGGTGGCCTCGCCGAACGGCTCCGCTCCGCCGCCCACTCCACCGCCGACCCCGTCGACGCCCTGCAGGCCGCCTGGGCCGCCTACCTCGACTTCGGGCGCGCCAACCCTGCCCACTACCGGGTCATCTTCGAACGGCGCTTCCTGACCGTCTGGGACGACCAGCAACGCCCCATGACCGAGACCGCCCCCCTCTTCGACGCCACCACCGAAATGATGATCGGCCTCCTCCAGACCTGCATCGACACCGCCACCTCCACCAGCGCCGACGCCTTCGCCGACAGCGTCGCCATCTGGTACTACACCCACGGCCTTGTCGCACTACCCGCCACCATCACCAGCTTCGCCTGGCCCGACGCCCACACCCACCTCGCCACCGGCATCACCAACCTCGCCCACCTCACCCCCCCCGCCCGCACCCGCACCCCGAAACGGCGACCGCCCAACCCCGCACGACGCTGACACCCCTCAACCGCACTCGGCGGACCGTCCGTGGGCAGGAACACCGGCGAGCCCGGCCGAGACGCACGTCTCGCTCCAGCGCCCCTCGCCCCCCGAACGACAACCGCCGCTGCCTCCCCGCAGCCCACCCAGCCGATCCGACCGGCACCTCGCACGACGTGACCGCAACGGCTACTCCCGGATCGCCCTGACCGCCCGTCACAGCCACATCCTCGCGGACCGCCGCTCGGTCGCCGCTGCCTGCATCGAGTCGACCCTCTTCGGCCGTGTGCAGGCCGGCCCTGAGGCCGTACCCGTCCGCCAACTGAAACCAGAATCGAGACCAAGTTCCCGGTGGGCAGCGGACAACCTGCAAAGGTCCTCCGCGGTGTAGGGATCAATTCCGGACAGAACCGCCACTGGCACGGCCGCCGCCCGGCCGGATGGTCAAGGACCGACACGCCGAGTGGCCCTGAAAAGGCGGGTCCTGGAGGCTCGCAAGCAACCGTCAGATCCAGGTCGGCCGCCCCTAATCGACCAACGCGGTTCCGCTCCGGACGGCGCTTCATACGTGCCGTTCTGCGATCCGGTTCCGCCGCCCGCAGTTGTCGTTCTGGTACCCGAGCAGCGCAGCGGCCGCCCGTCCGGGATGCCACTTCGCAACGCGGTGGCGGCCACCCGGAGATGTCCTCCCCGATGATGCCGTTGGCTTCCGTTCGGTCCCGGAGCACGGACTCGCCCGCCTGGCCGATCACCGAGGCGATCGTCCGCAGCCGGCACTCGGAGATCGGCGACTCGGGCCCCCATCGACGGGCGCCCGCCCTGTCGGCAGCGGATCGGGCGGGGGGATCTCTGGGTCCAACAGGCGATCGGCCGGGTCGCCAGGCGGCTCGGCGTGCTGAAGACGGCTGCCGCGGACCGGTCGTCGGAGCCGGCTGGCATCGTCTCCGTGTGCTTGCCGGTGACATCCGAGCCGGTTTCCCGCCGCTGCCGCCACTCAGGCTGGTGCTCACCAACCGGCCCGGGCAGGATGCCCGAAGAGGCGGATACCGGCCCGGCTTGCTGGGCCGGTAGGCGGCGCGATCCGGGTGGCGACGGACACTCCGTCGTGTAGTCGAAGCCGCCGACCGGCCAGCTCCCGGCTCCTGCGGGACCGAGGCGAAGAGCGCGCTCGCTTCCGCCGGAACGGCCGTCACCCTGCCCCGGCGGGGCGCAGGACGACTCCCAGAAAGCTAAGCGTTGCCCACTCAAGTTCGCCCGTGCGGGGCCGCCCGCCGCCCTCGAGTGCCGACTGTGTAAAGCCGGAAACCCTGGTTTGGAAGGTCGACGGGCAGAGAGGGGGTCGGTGGTGGCAGCGGGAGCAGAGCGTGATGCTGATTTCGGGCAAAGAAGCGTGGCATCGGCAGTTGGGGAATGGCGGCGTTGGTGGTGGTAGTCGGTGCAGGCCGAGTGTCGGTCATCGCGGGTCGGGCGAGGTGCTGGAACCGGCGCAGGGCACCAGCCGTCCTCGGCTGCC
>JAKBAA010000144.1 GCA_021809425.1 Actinomycetes bacterium
GCTGCCCAAGGTGGAGTTCCGCCGGTCGCTGTCGCCGGCGTCGGCCATGGTGGAGGGGGCCGAGGCCGCCCTCGAGGAGGGTTCCCCGGAGGGCTCCCCGGCAGGGGTCGCCGAGGGGGCAGCCGGCGACCGTGCTGCCGAGCGCCGTCAGGTCGGGTTCGACCGGGTCCACGCCGGACACGCCGGCCGGTCCCAGCCGGTGGTGGCCCCGGCGGTGGTCCCCCCGCGGAGCGACCCGCCCCGCCCGCCGGCCTGATCCGGCCGCGCCCGGCCGGCCGCGCTTGGCCGGCCGCGCTTGACCGGCCGGGCGGGACGGGCGACCATCGGGGCCGGGGGCAGCGCCATGGGGGCGCTCGTAGGGGGAGGGACGCTCCGTGACCGTCAACGAGGTGGCATCGAACGCGCTGGCCGTCGAGAACCGGGTCGACAAGATGCGCGACAAGTACGCCCTCGTCGAGGGGTTCGTGGGTGCGGTCGAGGAGGACTCGCCGTGGGTCCCGTTCGTGGAGAACGTGTGGATCCGCCACCTGACGTTCGACGTGCGGTCGTCGTCGGCCGCCAACGTGCTGTGGTGCGGCGCCGGCGGAATGCTGGGCCGGCACCGCCACCGGGGGCCGGTCTCCGGGTTCACCCTGGAGGGGACCTGGCGGTACCTGGAGTACGACTGGGTGGCCACCCCCGGGTCGTTCGTGCGGGAGAGCCCGGGGCGGACCCACACGCTGTACTCGGAAGAGGGGATGAAGACCTTCTTCTGGCTGAACGGCCCGCTCGAGTTCCTCGACGACGAGAACCGGGTGCTCGAGACGGTGGACGTGTTCTGGTTCATCGACCACTACGAGCGGTACTGCCACGAGCAGAACATCCCGATCAACCCCCGCCTGTACCTGTGAGCCGGCACCGCTGACGAAGCACGGCTGACGCAGCACCGCTGACAGGGGGGACCGGCCCGGCCCGGGCAGGAAGGCCCGGTCAGGACTTGGAGGCGAGCACCCCGGCGACGAGGGTGAGGGCGAGCCAGGAGGTGGTGGCGAGGCGCATGCGGGGGGCCCAGGCGCCCCAGCGCCAGGTGGGGGCCGGGGCCGGGTCGTTCCGGGCGAGGAGGCCGGCGAGGCAGGCGAGCAGCTCGCTGGCGGTGGCGACGAGGTCGAGGACGCCGACCGGCTCGGTGGCCCCGTGGTCGGGCCCGATGGGGACGCCGACGACCCGGGTGTAGAGCCAGCCGGCCACGATGAGGGCGGTGGCGGCGACGACGGCGTTGATGGTGGCGCGGCTGGGGCGGGCGAGCACGGCGGCGGCACCGGCGAGCTGGAGGGTGGCGGCGACCAGGAAGAAGGCGCCGTACAGGGCCGACTGGGCGAAGTGGTCGGGCATGACGAACAGGTGGACCACGGCGGCGCAGGTGAGCCCGGTGGCGACCACCTGGCGGGCGGTGGTGCCCCGCACGGGAAGCCGCCGCCCGGGTCGGTCAGCGGGGACGGCCGCCGGTGGCGGGGGGTGGGGCGCGCGGGAAGGGCGGGCGCGCCAGCGCTCGACGGCGAGGGCCAGCAGGAAGAGGGGGGCCCAGGAGCCGAAGATGACCACGTGCCAGAGATGGCCGCCGAGGAGATGGCCGCCGAGGAGATGGCGGCCGAGCTGGTGGCGGCCGAGCTGGTGGCGGCCGAGCTGGGAGGAGCTGGCGGCGACGGTCACGGCAGGTCAGCGGCCAGGCCGACGAGGCCGCCGAATGGCCGGGGGCCGGCCGGTTCGGGCCATCGGGCGGCGAGCCGGGCGAACGTGGCGGCGTCGACCGGGGGGGAGTAGAGGTAGCCCTGGGAGAGGGGGCAGCAGAGGTGGTTGAGGACGGCCTGCTGCTCCTGGTCCTCGACGCCCTCGGCGACCACGTTGAGGTGGAGCGCCCTGGCCATGTCGACGACGGCCTGGACGAGGACGGAGGGGCCGGCGCGAAGGGTGAGGCCGGCGATGAAGGACCGGTCGATCTTGATGGTGTCGACGGGCAGGCTGGAGAGGTAGGCGAGGGACGAGTAGCCGGTGCCGAAGTCGTCGATGGCGACCTTGCAGCCGAGCTGGCGGAGGGCGGCCAGCTGGAGGCGCGCCCGGTCGAGGTCGCCGACGAGGACGCTCTCGGTGACCTCGAGGGTGAGCCGAGACGGGTCGAGGCCGGTCGCACGGAGGGGGGCGTCGACGTTGGCCACCAGCTCCTCCCGGTCGAGCTGGACGGGGGAGACGTTGACGGCGAGCGACAGGTCCGGCCCGCTGGGCAGGGTTGCCTGCCAGGAGGCCAGCTGGCCGATGCCCTGGGAGAGCACCCAGGCGCCGATGGCGTGGATGGCGCCGGTCTCCTCGGCGAGGGGGATGAACAGGTCAGGGCTGACCAGGCCCTGGACCGGGTGGTGCCAGCGGAGGAGGGCCTCGGCGCCGACCAGGCTGCCCGAGGCGCCGCGGACGACCGGCTGGTAGTACAGCTCGAGCTCGCCCCGCTGGAGGGCCTGCTGGATGTCGACGGCCAGGGTGGCCCGGTTGCGGACCTGCTGGTCGACCCCTGCCCGGTAGACGGCGACGCGGTCCTTGCCGGCGGACTTGGCGCCGTACATGGCGAGGTCGGCATCGCGGACGAGGTCGTCGGCACGGCGCGACCCGGCGAGGAGCGAGTCGGCGACCCCGACGCTGGCCCGGATGAGGTGGTGGCGGCCCCCGACCAGGACGGGGGCGGTGAGGCTGTCGAGGAGGCGCTCGGCAACGGTGAGGGCCTCGTCGGCGTCGGCGGGCACGACGACGGCGAACTCGTCGCCGCCGAGCCGGGCCACCAGGTCGGTGTCGCGGACGGCCCCCAGCATGCGGCGGGCGGCCGCCACCAGGATCTCGTCGCCGATCCGGTGGCCTGCCGAGTCGTTGACCTGCTTGAAGTCGTCGAGGTCGACGAAGATGACGCTGACCGGCTCCGGACCTGCCTGGAGGGCCCGGTCGAGCTCCTCGGTGAAGGCGACCCGGTTGGCCAGACGGGTGAGCGGGTCGGAGAGCTCCTGCTGCTCGTTGGCCTTCCAGGCGACCAGGTGGGCGACGCAGGCGGCCAGGACGAAGGCACCGTGGATGAGGGCCCACTCGATCGGGTGGGCCCGCTCGTTGGCCCCGGCGTAGACGGCGGACGGGTCGATCGAGCCGAGCACGGCGTGGTGGACGACGACGATGCCGAGGCAGACGATGAAGGCGGTCCAATCCTGGTAGAGGGCGACGACGCCGATCATCACGAAGAACAGGAAGTGGGCCTCGGTGACCCCTCGGGCGAAGTCGACGGCGACGGCACAGGCGAACATCAGGCTGACGGTCGCCGAGATGGTGCGCAGCCGGCGGCTGGCCTGCTCGAGCAGGGCGAGCAGCGCCGGGACAACAACCAGGAGCGTCTCGCCGGCGCAGTCGGCGAGCGGGAAGCGCTGGACCAGCCCGTAGGCGCCGATGGCGACCGCCTGGAGGAGGGCGAAGCGAACGATCATGGTGTGCCGGCGCCGCCAGGTGGTCTCCGGGAGGGAGCGCCCCTCGGGCAGCCAGCCCCGGATGCGCCCGCCGAGCCGCCCACTCGCCTGCCGCCCTCCGGACAGGGCGGGACGGGCGGGCTGGGCCCGCGCGGGATCCATAGGTGAGGTAACGGTCGCCTGCCAGCCTCCTTGAGCCGGTCGGCCCGGAGGCGGCGTGCCCTGGCGAGCCGGCCCTCAGCGCCAGCACCGGGCGGGTGGCGCGCCACGGGCCGCCCCGCCACCGGTCGTCCGGTGGGCGGGGCGGCCCGTGTGCGTCGGCGGTGCCGCAGGGGGGATCGGCACCGGCCGCATGCCGGGAGGGGGGGAGCCCGGCAGGCTTAGTCGACGGGGGCCATCCCCAGGTGGGCCTGGACGGTGCCCGTGCCGGTCTGGGTGCTCACCGTCAGCGAGAGCACCTGACCCGGCTGGTGCGCCTGGATGAGCTTGGAGAGGGCCTGGGTGGTCGTGGTGGCGGTCCCGTCGACGGCCGTGATGACGTCACCGCTGACCAGGCCGGCCTTGGCGGCGCCGCTGCCCGGGTCGACGGCGGCCACCACCACCCCGGCCACCCCGTTCGGGGTGGTGGCGATCGGGCCGAGCCCGGTGCCGGAGCCGAACGGGCTGCCGGAGGTGCCGCTCGAGCCGGACACCTGCGAGCTGTCGACCACCTCGACACCGAGGAACGCCTGGCGACCGTAGATGTAGCCGGTGAGCGCCTTGTGGTGCTGGAGCTGACCCGAGATGGTCCGGAGGGTGTTGGACGGGATGGCGAACCCGACGCTGGCGCTCACCGTCCCCGACGACAGGGCTGCCGTGTCCATCCCGACCACCTGGGCGTTGGCGTTGACGAGCGGCCCACCCGAGTTGCCCGGGACGATCTCGGCGTCGAGCTGCAGCAACCCGTGCAGGGTCTCCTGGTGGGCCCCGGTCGAGTCGCTGGCGGTGATGGTCCGGCCGGTCGCCGTGATCGCCCCGGTGGTCACCGTGGGGGACCCGCCGAGGCCGAGGGCGTTGCCGATGGCCACCACCGGCGTCCCGACCACCGCCGTCGAGGAGTCGGCCAGGTGGACGGTCGGCAGGTGGGACAGCCCGCTCACCTTGAGCAGCGCCACGTCCCTGGTCGGGACCGTCCCGATCACCGACGCCAGGTGGCGGCCGTGTCCGGGGATCGACACGGTGATGGTGTCGGCTCCTTGCACCACGTGGTTGTTGGTCAGGATCTCCCCGTTGGACGTCAGGATCATCCCGGTCCCGGCCGCCCGGCCACCGCCCTCGAGCGGGTCGAGGGTGGTGTTGATGTTGACCACCGCCGGGTCCACCTTGGCCGAGACGGTGGCGGCGTCGATGGTCCCCGGGGCGGTCGACCCGTGGGACACCGCCTCTGCCGCACGGGTGACCGGGGCCGCTCCCGGTGTCGTCAGCGTGGCCGCCAGCCCGGCACCGACCCCGCCGACTGCCAGGGCGGTACCGGCGAGGATCGCCGTCACCTTCCGGCTCCCGCCTCCTCCCGTCCGGTCGGCCGCCCCGGTCGGTGCGTCGTTGCCTGCCGCTGTGCGCATCGCTGCCTCCTTGTCGCCCGGGCCCCAGCACGGCGGGGCGGGCCACCCTCCTTCCGGCTCGATGCCCCGGGACGCCCGGAAGGCGCCAACTCCGCCTGCCGGACGCCCCGCTGGGCACCACCCCATTCTTGGCAACCAAGCTCAACGACCCCTGACGGTCACCTGTGCGAGGCCTGGGAATCGTCGGAGCTGCCGCCGTTCCGCGGCCCCCACGGCCCGGCGGGGCTTCCAGCGGCTCAGCGGGGTGACGGTCGCTCAGAGGGGGTGGCGGTCGTTCCAACGGCGCAGCGGCGCCGTCACCTTCCAGCTGGCCGACGCCTGCATGGCGGCCAGCTCGGCCCGCGCCGCCGCCAGCTCGGCCCGCACCGCCACCAGCGCCTGGTCGGACGCCTGGCGGGCCGCCACCGCCGCATCCCGCTCCGCCTCCGCCCGGGCGACGGCCGCCTGCCCATCGGTGGCGGGTTCCGCCTCCGCCTCCGCCTCCG